>NZ_NFUX01000035.1:0-71019 GCF_002264385.1 Paenibacillus sp. VTT E-133280 | reverse complement strand
GGAAGATGTCACAGATGTTGTATTTCGTCATGTGGTTAGTGAAGCTGCAAAACCAGACGTTTTTTTCACGGAATTTGCAAATACAGAATACTACTGTCACCCTAAATTAAAGGTAAAGGAAAGTGTGCTTACTCGATTAAGGTTCACGGAAGATGAACAACCGATGGTCGCTCATATTTGGGGCAATAACCCGGAGTATTTTGAACGAATGAGCATGGATATGAAAAAACTTGGTTTTCGTGGTATCGATATAAACATGGGATGCCCCGTAAAAAACGTCGCAACCAATGGAAAAGGTGCTGGATTAATTCGACATCCTGAAGTGGCAGCAGAAATTATTAAAGCGACTAAAGCTGGTGGATTGCCGGTTAGTGTTAAAACAAGATTAGGATATAGCGAAATTGATGAGTGGCGCGATTGGTTAAGAAATGTATTGAGACAAGATATTGCGAATCTGTCCATACACCTCCGTACAAAAAAAGAGATGAGCAAAGTAGATGCACACTGGGAGCTCATCCCCGAAATCAAAAAATTACGCGATGAGATCGCCCCAAATACGTTGCTAACCATTAATGGGGATATTCCTGACCGTGCAACAGGCTTGAAATTAGTAGAGCAATACGGGGTTGATGGAGTCATGATTGGCCGCGGTATTTTTAAAAATCCATATGCTTTCGAACTAGAACCTAAAGAGCATAGTGTGGAGGAGCTTCTTAACCTTCTACTTTTTCATCTAGATCTTCACGATAAATATTCAAAAGAAGTTGAACCACGTCTATTTAATCCACTTCGGAGCTTCTTCAAAATCTATATTCGTGGATTTGACGGAGCCGACGAACTAAGAAACCAATTGATGGAGACGAATGCAACCGATGAGGTACGGCGATTGGTGCAACCTTTTCTGGATGCAGATTCGGAATAATATGTAATGCAAAATAAATGGCCACAGTTCTGAATTTCATCAGACTGAGGCCGTTTTTATTAAAGATGTCTTACTTCCACTCCAGCTTTGGCAGTATTTCTTTTTGCAGCTCACACATTTCATCGATCATCGCACAAGCTTGATAGTAGGTTGGTGCTTGCGGATCAAGCAGGATCGCTTGCAGCAATTTTGTTCTCGACTCTTCAAGAAACGCCTCCAGTAACAGCTTATGGATTGTACCTTGAATATGGATCATTCCGATAATGGCAGTTGGCAGTTCAACCGTCATTGGCTTAAATACGATACCCTTTTTATTAACGATCGCTTGTGTTTCAACAGCCATATCCTCTGGAAGTCCTTTAATAGCGCCGTGGTTTGGCATATTAACAGCATTCAACTCGATTTCATCGTCGAAGAAAATCGCTTCAATAATTGGTATTGCGTATTCATTACTAATTTGAACCTTATCTTTATCAAATAGATAAGCCTGCTCAGACCACTGCTCTTGATTCAGCGTATTCTCGAATAAGCCTTTATCCAAAGTACTGCCACTTGCACAGTATACAAATTCAGGTGTTCTGGAGTCTTTCTTCCACAGCTGCTCAGTTATTGGATCGTAACGGAACTGCAGGGGTAGTCCAGCATAGAAATCCTCTGCCCAAGAAATATACTCTCCACAATGGTTAGTCCCGGGGTAAGGGTAGTAGCCATAAGTATGGTACAAGGTTCTAGATAATCCAATATGATCGAAATGTGCCAAACGGTTAGCTTGCTTTTCTTTGTCATGGAATAGAGGGTATAAATCCTCTCCCGTACTCTTGTTCCAGATCTTCGTAAAGAAGCCAAAGTGGTTCAATCCGCCGCCTTCAACTGCAATATCTTTACTATCCATCTCCATGAATTCAGCTAGCTGATGAATCCCCATGTCTAAACCATGGCACAAGCCTACCACTTTGATTGAAGTTAATTTGGAGATGGCTTCCACTAGCTTCGCTTCCGGATTCGTATAGTTAATTAGCCAGGCATCTGGACATACCTTCTCCATTGTCTTTGCAATTTCCAGCATCGGACCTAAATTTCTCAAGGTGTGGAACATTGATCCTGGTCCGCCGTTTTCTCCATATAGCTGCTTGCTACCGTAAAGGCGCGGAATGTGGAAGTCTTGTGACCAGTAATGATATCTTTCTACCTCAATCGCAACGATGGAGAAGTCAGCCTCTCTTAAGGCATCTTCCAAATTCGTCGTTTGCCAAATCTTCGCAGGATGAGAAAATGCCGTAAACATTTCGGTTGCATACTTGTACGTTCTATTCACATTCTCTTCTACAATATCCATAAGTGCGATTTCGAGTTCTACTTGATTTCTCAAACGTTCTGATAACACGAGATCTTGAAGTGCTCCTAGTCCAAAGGAAACACTTCCTGCTCCGATTAACGCAACCTTCAACTTTTTCATGGTCTTCAAGCTCCTTTTCATATTAAGCCTCAACTATAATGACTGATCCATATATTTGGCGGCTGCTGCATCTAAAAAGAAATCTATATGATCATAGCCGAGCAATTGCTGAGCAGGCAGCTGTGCGTCAGAGTTTATGAAGATTTCCTTCACGATATCAGCTTTGCGCTCTCCAGTTATGACGACAACAACTCTTTTACTCCTTGCAATCTGTTCCAAACCTAATGTAATGCCTTGCTTTAATTCAGTCTGCTCATGAAAATATTTTTGAGCGACAGTCTTTGTTGTTTCCGACAGCTCCACAACACTGCTGTAATTTAATACTGGGCTACCAGGTTCATTTAATCCGATATGTCCATTCATACCTACGCCCATCAAGCTGAATGAAATCGGGTGTTGCTCGATAAAGTGATCAATTCGTAAACATTCCTGCTTCATATCCGGCGATGTTCCATCAAAAAACACAATCTGTCTGCTATCCAGTGAAATCTGGGAGAACAGATCTTGATTCAACATCTGATAGCAGCTGCCTTCGGAGCTCTTGTCAATGCCAACCCACTCATCCAAGCTAACGATGTTAATCCTCTTGATTTTCAATTGGAGGTCCGCATCATTGGAAAATTTCTGATAGCTTTTTTGTGGAGTACTCCCTGAAGCCAGGCAAAACACGGGATGCTGATCGGTAAATAAATGATCTTTCATCTCTCTGGCAATTTCGTTTGCTACTTCCTCTTCATTCTCAAAGATTTTGATCATGTTGTTCACTTCCTTCTTGTTTACTCCGAAATGACATTAATCATCTCTTGCTGGAGAATAAGTATAGCTGCTCCGATGGCAGTTGATTGATGTAACTTACTCACCGAAATTTGAGGAGTCCACTCCGTATATTGCTCGACATAGCTTTTCGTGCGGTCCAATATGCGTTCCGGGAACAGCGTTACCGTTTTACCGCTAATAATGACCTGGTCGATATCTAAGATGCTGATCATATTGGTAATCGTTAATGCCAGATTCTTCGAAACATAATCAATACAAGCTTCTACGTCATTCGTTGAATTCAAATCATATGTGCTTAACAAATACTTAATGGCTAATTTGCTTTCCAGCCAACCTACTGAAGATGGCGTACGTTTATATTCTGAATCAAAGCACATATACTCCAGCTCCCCTGCACTTGCATTAACGCCGCGGTGAAGCTCTTTGTTAATAATCAGGCCGCCTCCGACCCCATCACCTGCAGCAACATGAATGAGACTCGTCAATGCTTGATCTGAGTTTTCAAGATTCCGAAATTCCGCCACAGTCGCTGCGTTCACATCATTCTCCAGAAGAATGGGTAAGTTTACTTCGCTCTTGAGAGTTTCAATAATCGTTTCATACATAAAGTCGTTTTCTTTATTGTGATGCGTTCTCATCCGGATCGATTTCTTTCTTGTATTGATCGCAGCATCAACGCCAATACCAATCCCCAAGACAACACTATTCGTTTCCTTCGCTTTACTCTTCAAATACTCCACAATCTCTATAAATATCGAAGTGAACTGCTGGCTATAGAACGGAATATCTGTTTCAATCGAATACGAATCTATGATCTTGCCGTGCAGATTAATAAGTACCGCTGTAATTGTACTGCCAATAATCTGTATTCCGATTGTCGTATAGCTGTTTTCATTAAATCTGTAAACCGTACGTTTTCTTCCCAAGCCGCCAGAGCCTTCTCGACTTTCACCAGTGACGGTCAATAAACCAATCTGTTCAAAAAAGGTAACAATCTTGCTTACAGTAACAAAGCTCATTGCCGTTTTTTCTGTAATCTCAACTTTCGCCAGTTCAGGATATTGAAGCAAAATGTCGAAGACTATTTTTCTATTCTCATCTTTAATATCATTGGGTAAAAATGATTTCATATGTCCTCCATATTATATTATTAATATAATTAATAAATAAAGTTAAATAACTAATCAAAAAAGATAGGTCATCACTTACTGACCTCTTGAATTCATTATATATTCACTGTAGTGAACGTTCAAGTGTATTTATTTAACTTCCTTAAATTAATCTGTTCTCTATCTTAATATCACCAGCAAGTGCGTGCATCTGGGTACGCCACAAAAAGAAGCCTCTTATGAGTTTAATGAACCCATAAGAGGCTTCTAATCAATCCTATTTCAAAGCTTTACAGCCTTATTACATCATGCCGCCCATTCCACCCATGCCGCCCATATCAGGCATACCTGGTTTTTCTGGTTCTGGCTTGTCAGCAATTACTGCTTCAGTAGTCAAGAACATAGCCGCTACGGATGCAGCGTTTTGAAGAGCATAACGAGTTACTTTCGCAGGGTCAACGATTCCAGCTTCGAACATGTTTACCCACTCATCAGTAGCAGCGTTGTAGCCGATCCCTACAGCTTCTTTTTTCAAGCGGTCCACGATAACGGAACCTTCTTGACCAGCATTAGCAGCGATTGTGCGAACTGGCTCTTCCAGAGCACGCAATACAATGTTAACGCCTGTTCTTTCGTCGCCAGTTGCCACAACAGCAGCAACAGCAGCATATACGTTCACAAGAGCAGTACCACCACCGGACACGATACCTTCTTCAACCGCAGCGCGAGTTGCGTTTAGGGCGTCTTCGATGCGAAGCTTACGCTCTTTCAATTCTGTTTCAGTTGCAGCGCCTACTTTGACAACGGCTACGCCGCCAGCTAATTTAGCCAAACGCTCTTGCAATTTTTCTTTGTCGAACTCGGAAGTTGTTTCTTCCAGTTGCGCACGAATTTGGCTTACGCGAGCATTGATGTCTGCTTTGTCGCCGCTTCCGTCTACGATTGTAGTATTTTCTTTGGTTACGCGTACTTGACGTGCGTTACCCAATTGCTCGATGGAAGTAGTCTTCAGATCAAGACCGAGCTTCTCAGTAATCACTTGGCCACCAGTCAGGGCAGCGATATCTTGCAGCATAGCTTCACGGCGGTCGCCAAAGCCAGGAGCTTTAACAGCAACAGCGTTGAATGTTCCACGCAGTTTGTTCACGATCAGCATAGCTTGTGCTTCGCCTTCGATATCTTCAGCGATAATAACAAGCGGTCTAGCTTGTTGAACGATTTTTTCTAGCAAAGGAAGAATTTCTTGAGTGCTGCTGATTTTTTTATCAGTGATCAAGATGTATGGGTTCTCCAGAACAGCTTCCATTTTATCCGTATCAGTAATCATGTACGGGGAAATGTAACCACGGTCGAACTGCATACCTTCTACGACTTCAAGCTCAGTAAGGAATCCACGGGATTCTTCAACAGTAATAACACCGTCTTTACCTACTTTTTCCATAGCTTCAGCAATCAATTGACCCACTTCTTCGTCAGCAGCAGAGATAGCAGCTACTTGAGCGATAGCTTGGGAATCTTCGATTGGTTTAGAAATTCTTTGCAATTCGATAACAGCAGCTTTAACTGCTTTGTCGATCCCTTTGCGGATAACCATTGGGTTAGCGCCTGCCGTTACGTTTTTCAGACCTTCACGGATCATAGCTTGAGCCAGAACCGTTGCAGTTGTAGTACCGTCACCGGCTACATCGTTAGTCTTAGTAGCAACTTCTTTAACCAGTTGAGCACCCATGTTCTCGAATGCATCTTCAAGTTCGATTTCTTTAGCGATAGTTACACCATCGTTAGTGATAAGCGGGCTACCGAATTTCTTTTCAAGTACCACGTTGCGACCTTTTGGTCCAAGTGTAACTTTTACCGCATTTGCCAAAGCATCTACACCGCGCAACATAGAGCGGCGTGCTTCTTCACTAAATTTAATTTCTTTAGCCATTGTGTAATTACCTCCTAGAATTTTTTGTATATCACGTTACTTTAAGTAGTTTAGATTTAGCTTATGATCGACTCTCGCTTAGTCAAGAATCGCGTGAATGTCGCTTTCTTTCATAATCAAATATTCTTTACCTTCGTATTTGATTTCTGTTCCTGCATATTTAGAGAAAAGAACACGGTCGCCTTCTTTAACTTCCAGCGCTACACGTACTCCATCTTTTAAAGCTCCGCTACCTACTGCAATAATAGTTCCTTCTTGTGGCTTTTCTTTCGAGGAGTCCGGAAGCACAATCCCGAATGAAGTGGTTTCCTCCTGCTCGCTCGGTAGCACCAATACGCGTTCACCTAAAGGTTTGATCATGAAAAAATAGCCTCCTTTAAAATTATGTTATTTTGCTTCAAAACATAGTTTAGAACTTACCTGTCTTACTTCAAAATCTCTGGTGTTTATGAAAAATATCAATTGGACGCTACGAATATCTGGTCCATCTCATATTTTCCATAAGCATTAGCACTCGACAGCTTGTAGTGCTAACAACAATTTTTATGATACTCAACTTGAGCCCGGATTTCAAGTCCTTTTACACAAATTCGCATTTGTTTTCGTAAAAAATAACGTTTCACTGGTTGTCCTAGGCACACACTCTATACATTCTATCCACAGGGTGTGAAAATATGCGTATGATTCCCAGTAGTCTCAACTGTACCACCTACGCCCGAACATTTCAAAAAGACGGGGGTTTAAAACAAAAGAGCTGTCTCTTTCGTAGAAAAATCTACTTAGTGACAGCTCTCTCATTATCATTCCTCACTCTTGGTGTACTGAGCTTCCCTTGCCGCATCCGCAGCGAGCTGTTTGCGATAGACGAAGGCGGACAGGAATACGCTGAACTCATACAACACAAGCAGTGGAATCGTCACCAGAAAATCTGAGATAAAATCCGGAGGAGTGATGACTACAGCAATAAAGACAAGCGTGAAATAAGCGTATCGACGCATTTTACGCAAGCGTATCGGGTTAAGAACCCTCAGTTTGGTCAGAAACATCACCAGCAGCGGAAGCTCAAACAACAGCGCTAAAGGTAGCACCAGACTGAACATAAAGTTGAAATATTGCGCAATTCCGTAGGTCTCTTCCAGCCCCATACTCCGGGTGATAGAGATCGTGAACGAAAGCGCCATTGGAAATACAACATAATAAGCAAACGAAAGACCGATTAGAAAAAGAACAAAAACATAGGGTACATAACGTAGTGTTGCACTACGCTCTTCCGGCCGTAAGCCCGGACTAATAAACGCCCACAGCTGGTAAGCAATAAAAGGAATTGAAATGACTAATGAAACCGCCATTGCGATCTTCATATACATTCCGATACCATCCCAGAATGAGAAAGCATGCAGAACAAAACCTTGCGCTAGATCTGTACTAATTAAATAATCGTAGATTGGCTTGGCACAGAACAGCCCCCCTACCAATCCCAAAACAAATACAATCAGCACATAAATAATCCGTTTACGCAGCTCGGTGAGATGATCCACCACCGACATTTCTTCCGATTCGAGAGACATCCTGACACCATCCCATGACAAGAATAGAAACGCCACACCGACTTTATGTATAGCTGTGCCCGTTTCTGCAGAAAGCAACAAGCAAATTGAAAAAGGGGCATCTCCTAAGTCTAATAGACTTGAGAGATTGCCCCATTGTTAAACCTTTTATTATTCCGGCAGGCGTTTGTCCTGAGGAATATCTGCAGCGACCGTCTGCGGGGCCGTCGGCACAGGAGCTTCGCTCTTCTTCACCGGATCACTATCACCAATGATTTCACGTGCGCCTTCCTTAAATTCACGAAAGGTTCGTCCAACTGCGCGGCCTAACTCTGGCAGTTTATTCGGGCCAAAGAGGAGCAGTGCCAGTATAACCAACAAGATAATACCCGGAGTACCAATTCCACTAAACATTATTATTCCTCCTTGTCCGTCTATCCGATCATGGTATCGTTTACGATAATCTAATAATACCATAACTTATGTCACAGTTACATCCACTATCTTCTATAAATAGTTTATCCTTGTGACGTGACAAGAATATGACAATGTTATTGACGGTATTGGCCAGTTACCATGAGTAACGCTTCAGGCAGTTGATCCATAATGGCTGCTAAATTCTCATGAACACCCTTCGGTGTGCCCGGTAAGTTGACAATCAACGTGCGTCCACGAATGCCGCATATCCCGCGGAAAAGCATCACTGCACGGTTTTTTTGCATCACCGTATTTCGCATCGCTTCTGAAAGTCCAGGCACTTCCCGTTCGATTACACGCCGGGTTGCCTCTGGAGTCACATCGCGTATCGCTAAATCCGTACCTCCGGTAGTCAATACCAGATCTGCTTGAAAATAATCTGTGAGTTCTATCAAAGCTGCGATAATCTCATCTTGTTCATCAGGCACGATCCGATATTCAACGATCTCGCCTCCAAGTTCCTCTTCCACCAGCTCCCGAATAACCTGGGCGCTCGTGTCTTCCCGTTCGCCCCTGGCCCCTTTATCGCTGGCCGTTAGGATTGCTGTTTTCCACGCCATAGGTTTGTCCTCCCTCTCTATGTATAATCGGCTGTACAGTGCAGCCCAATTGCTTCAGTGTACCGAACGTCAGGTCTGATCATGATTCAAGCGCGTAATCTCCATTCTTACCCCCACTTTTAGACAATAAGAGCGTTGGCCCGATAATCATGTCCTTCTGAAGAGCCTTGCACATGTCGTACACCGTTAGTGCTGAAGCAGAAACAGCTGTCAATGCTTCCATTTCAACTCCGGTCTTTCCGGTAGTATGGACTGTTGCTTCTATATAAAGTTCATCTTCGCTGTTATCGGAGAAGCGGATGTCAATACCGGTAAGCGGGAGCGGATGGCACATCGGAATCCAGTCAGACGTCTTCTTGGCCGCCATAATTCCAGCGATCTGCGCAACGGCAAGTACGTCTCCTTTACTGATCTTGCCTTCCTTGATGGCACTAAGCGTCTCAGTCGCCATCTTGATCTTACTCCGCGCGACAGCTGTCCGCTTCGTAATCTCCTTTTCGCTCACATCCACCATACGAGCTCTTCCCTGCTCGTTAAAATGGGTCAATTCCACGGCTCACTCTCCTTTTCGGCAGTTCACTATGCCATTTTCAGTAATCAGCATGTCCATAAAGGCATCATGCTCATCCATGGGCACTTTCGGAACAAGTTGCATACCAAAGGCCAGCCCGATCCAGACAGGGGGCTTCGCAGCGGCATACTCTTCCGTCTCCCATGACGCACGCAATCGATCATAGTATCCTCGGCCGTAACCAAGCCTGCCTCCCTGAAGATCAAAAGCCAGCCCCGGAACAAACACAACATCCGGTAGTGTAACAACTTCAATCTCTTGTGAATCTTTGCCGGATACAATAGGTTCATGGATACCATACGCCCCCGGCTCAAGCTCACTCCACGCGTTCACCATATGGACACTCATTGCACCACTTGCCAGAATGACACGCGGCAGCAGTACCCTACGCTGGTCCTTCCACGCCTGTGTAAGAAGCACGTTGGTATCGAGTTCAGAACGAAAAGATACATAGGCCATCAATGAGGCTATGTCTTTCGTCTTCAGCCACTCTGATGCATGCTTGCAGACCAGAAAAGACAATTCCCTTCTCTGGTCCGAGGAGAGCTCGTTTCGGGCGATGGTCTTCTCAGTTCTTAGTTGTTGCTTTGCTTTGGAGATCACCGACTCCTTGCTTGTCATCGCCCGGCAACCCCCTATATTTATCCCAAGCTTATCCTTGTTTGTAAATCCAGTTTACCACTCTTCTCCCCGGTTCGCCAAGGTGGATAGACTGTGTTTCTGGGCCGGGTCGTTATTCTCTGCTTCCGATATATCGAGCTCTCGCTTGGGAAACGCTTTTCATGTAAACTATAGAATAAGTTATTCATAAGGCTGAGGTGTAAATGCCAAAGCGAAATATGCAAGGGTGGAGGTTTCATCGTTATGCTTCTTCAAGCGACAGGAATTACAAAATCATATGGTATACAGAACGTACTAGATGGCATAAGCCTTCAGGTAAATGAAAAGGAACGTGTCGGACTCGTGGGCGTTAATGGTGCCGGCAAATCAACTTTTCTGCAAATTCTGGCTGGTGAAATGTCCTATGACAGCGGTCAAATTCATAAATCAAAAGAAACTACTATCGGGTATTTAGCCCAAAATAGCGGACTTCAATCTGACAAAACCATTCATGAAGAAATGATGGCCGTTTTCGCACCGCTGATCGAAGCCGAGGCTGAGCTAAGAGAGATGGAAGTAAGCATTGCCGATCCTAAGCTGGCAGAGGACCCAAAACGGTACGAAGAACTGCTCGAAAGATATGCCCGCCGATCAGATTGGTTCAAGGATCACGGCGGTTATGAAATGAATACACGAATCCGTAGTATCCTGCACGGCATGGGCTTCGGGGAGTTCCCACCGGATACACCTATCTCCACACTTAGTGGTGGCCAGAAGACTAGACTCGCATTAGCCCGTATTTTGCTTCAGGCTCCCGATCTTCTAATGCTGGATGAGCCGACGAACCATCTGGATATCGAAACATTAACATGGCTTGAGGATTATCTTCGCAGTTATGCTGGCGGAATTCTGGTTGTCTCTCATGACCGTTATTTCCTTGATCGGCTTGTAACTACTATTGTAGAGATCGAACGTCATCAATCTCGGCGTTATACAGGCAATTACAGCCGATATGTAGATTTGAAGGCTGCCGAATATGAAGCACGGATGAAGCAGTATGAGAAACAGCAAGATGAAATCTCAAGAATGGAAGATTTCGTTCAGAAAAATATTGTGCGAGCATCTACCACGAAACGTGCGCAGAGCAGACGCAAAGCGCTTGAGAAGATGGACCGTATGGATCGGCCGATGGGCGATCTGAAGAAAGCCAGCTTCTCCTTCGAGCCGGACTTCATGTCTGGTAAAGAAGTGCTGCAAGTCCGTAATGTTGCGGTTACCTTTAAGGATGGTCCACCTTTGTTCAAAGACGCTTCTTTCGAACTGCGCCGGGGAGAAACTGCTGCACTCATCGGTCCCAATGGTATTGGCAAATCTACACTGCTGCAGTGTATGACCGGAACCCGTGAGCCTTCAACTGGAACTGTGAATTGGGGGACTAAAGTAAAGGTCGCTTATTATGATCAGGAACAGACCCGCCTCAATCCAAAGAACACAGTAATGGAAGAGCTATGGAGTGAATATCCAATGATTGAGGAAGCCAGAATCCGTACGATCCTTGGCAACTTCCTCTTCAGCGGTGAAGATGTTCTTAAGAAGATATCTGCGCTGAGCGGCGGCGAAAAAGCACGCGTTGCATTATCAAAGCTCATGTTGCGCGGCGCTAATATGCTCATCCTAGATGAGCCAACCAACCATTTGGATTTGGTCAGTCGTGAGGTTCTAGAATCAGCTTTAATTGATTTCGAGGGCACATTGCTCTTCATTTCTCATGACCGTTATTTCCTCAATAAAATGGCTGAACGGGTGCTTGAGCTTCATCCCGAGGGGATCGATCAATACCTTGGCAACTACGATGACTATATTGAGAAAAAACGAGAATTAGAAGAGATTGCGAAAGATGCCGCCGAATTAGCCGCCAAAAATGTCAACAAGGATGCTCCAGTTCCTGAAAAAAACGCTGTTTCCTCCTTCGAAGCGGACAAGCAAGCCAAGCGTGAAGAGCGTAACCGGAAGCGGCGCATTGCTGAGCTAGAGGAAGGCATTGCTGAGCTAGAAGAGTCGATCGCTTTTATAGAGAATGAAATGACTAAACCTGAAGTTTACCAGGATTATTTAGCACTTCAAGGTCGTGAAGAGGATCTGAAGAACAAAAAAACTCAGCTTACAGATTTATTTAACGAATGGGGAATTCTTGCTGACGAATAATGTAAAAGCCACTTCATAAATTTTTTTCATATTTCTTATTTTGTTCATAAACAGTTATCCACAGCTCTATACACAGGTTTCGTGTATAACTCCCTGCTAAAAAAGCCCCTTAGGGGCTTTTTTTATGCGTTAAATCGGTATTTTCGAATTACAGGAATTATTATCCACCGAATTATCCACATTATCCACAATTCCCACAATGTTTCATTGCTAACAAAAATGGTTATACGGGCATTTTAAAAAGAGCTGACATTGCTGATTTTACGCACTTTTTACACAATTCGTAGAGAATATGTGGATAACGTTGTCCACAACTTGACAAAAGACATAACCCCACCTAAAACCTGTCATCAAAAGCTAAAAAAGAACCCGCTATCTCTTAATCAGACAGCGGGTACGACACATATTAAACGATCTGTGTAGAGAGCAGCGCAGCGTTGCAGGCTGCAATATAAGCAATCCCTGCTGCCATGATAATATCCTGATGAGTAGCTGTGCCTCTAAATTTAAGACCTTCCCACTCTACCATCACAGCCGCCTCCGCTTGGGCATTCTCCCCACTTCCGAGGGAATGCAGCTCAAGTCCAGAGAATTCTATGTCCTCTGAAATTCCTTGCCCAATAGCAGCAATGATAGCCTCAAGCGGACCATCCCCAAAACTAGTATGGGAGGATTCCTGTCCAGACTTCAAATGGCGAACCGTAACCGCGGCAACCCGGCGCTGGGCACTACCTGCCAATACTTGAACCTCACCCAGTTCATAGACCTGAGCTTGCTGTCCGGTAGTACTACTCACCATTTGCAGCAATTGATCATCACTGACAACCTTTTGTCGGTCAGCGGTCTCTTTAAACGATTCATAAAGTGCATCCAGCTCCGCAGGCTCCAGCGTAATACCATACTTCGCCGCACGGTCCTTCAGCGCATGTCTGCCAGAATGCTTGCCCAGAATGATCATGCTACGCGGGATACCCAGCCGCTCCGGGTCCATAATCTCATAGGTGCTACGATCCTTCAGCAAACCATCCTGATGAATCCCTGACTCATGCTGGAAGGCATTTCTTCCGACGACTGGTTTGTTATAGGCGATTGGAAAATGCATCGCTCCGCTGATCAGCCGCGAAGTATCATACAGCTTATCAAGCACAATTCCTGTTTCTGCTCCAATTGCATCCCCGCGGGTTTCGAGCGCCATCACAAGCTCTTCCAGCGCGCAGTTCCCGGTACGCTCGCCGACTCCGTTGACAGTGACTTCGATCTGCGTCGCACCTCCATCAATGGCTGCCAGACTGTTGGCTACAGCCAGCCCCAAATCATTATGACAGTGGGCACTGTAGCTTACCGTTTCTCCACCTCTTGCTCCCAGCCGCACACGTCGGAACATTTCCCCATATTCATGTGGCAATGCGTATCCGACCGTATCGGGCAGATTGATAATAGAAGCACCTTCCTCAATAACAGCTTCAATCATTTCAATCAGATCATCGATTCCTGTTCGCGCAGCATCCATCGCCGTGAATTCAACGACATCAGAGAATTGACGCGCATAAGCCGTCATCTCGCGGGCTTTGGCTACGACTTCGGCTCTGCTCATACGCAATTGATGCTGCAAATGAATATCAGAAGAGGAGATGAACAGGTGAATCCGCCGGCGTTCAGCATCTTGGGTTGCCCGGACTGCCGCGTCAATATCCCCTTTAACCGCCCGTGCAAAACCGCAAATTTCCACATTTCGCACCTTACGGGAAATCGTCTGTACTGCTGCAAAATCACCAGGGCTCGATATCGGAAATCCAGGCTCCATCACATCAACACCCAGATCCGCAAGCTTATAGGCCAGCAGTATTTTTTGCTCTGGGGTTAGACTTGCACCCGGAGCCTGTTCACCATCTCGCAGAGTCGTATCGAAAATTTGTATACGTTTCTTTACTGGAATAATCATCTGAATTCCTCCTGTTTTCCTCTTATTGGATATCTTACCTTTAGCTTATGCTTCAGCGCAGAGTCACACGTCGACTTGTGATCCTGCTAAATTCCCCACCCACTGCTGCCGGCAGCTGATACGAATGAATCCTCTGCACAATTGGCGAAGTGCAGAGCGTTCACTCTTGACGTCTTATGTAGCGATGAGTCCGTAACCCGAATCACTTCAATAAGAACGCAAAAACCCGCCGTCTCTAATAAAGAGACGGCGGGTCACCCCTCCGCGGTACCACTCTTTTTGACGCATAGGCTATTCATAGAATCAAGCCGTTAAGCTGCGTCCAGCTCTTCTTCCCGGTCCATCCTGATCGTGTCAGGAAGGACTGGGAAGGTCCGATAACGGGGACAACCGTAGGCAGCGTACTATTCTTTCCGCCGCTCCGCTCCCGGGCGAGATTCAAGACATCCGGTGACTGCGTCGCACCACCCCGCAGCTCTCTGTTCACCGTCATTCCCTACTACTCCCGTTCTTAGCGTGTATTATATACATTACTCACTACTCAAAATCCATACAAAAAAGCCTGCCATCTCATTCAAGAGACGACAGGCTGTTAACCTTCGCGGTACCACTCTTGTTGATGCTCTGTACCGGTTAAATTACTACCGATTCCAATTGAACATCCACTCAACGGCCCAGTATGTTAGTACTCGACCACCCTATCACGGAGGTTACCCGTAGACGGTGTACGAACGTTCCGGCGACAATTGCCGGTAATGCTTCCACCGTTCCGCTCCCAGACGAGTTCAGGTCCCCTTCGACTGCGTCGCACCTACCCGCAGCTCTCTTATTATCCCAGAGTATCCTTACTACTTCCGCTCATCGCGTTTCCTTATATAATTGAACTGATTATACTCGTTAGCTCCAAATGATGTCAATAGGCGGATACAGACCATTGTTCCAGTGAGAATCCAGGGTCTGCAACCATATCCAGCGGAGTACCGCCATCATGCTGCCACTTCACATAAGCAGCAGCTCCAATCATAGCTGCATTATCCGTGCAGTATACCGGAGGTGGAATAATAAGCTCAATGCCCTCCGCTTCACAGCGTGAGATCAATGCTGCGCGCAATCCAGCATTAGCAGCAACCCCTCCACACAACAATAACTGCTTGGAGTTAGTAGCCTTAACAGCGCGTACGGCTTTTTCCACCAGCACCTCGACCACAGATTCTTGGAACCCGCGGGCAATGCCTGCCACATCTGGTGTAAGACCTTTCATCTTACTTTGATTCACAACATTCAGCACAGCCGACTTTAGGCCACTGAAGCTGAAATCATAAGAACCCGGCTCCAGCCATACGCGTGGCAACGGCACAACCTCAGTCGCCTCGCGTGCTAGACGATCCACGTGGGGTCCCCCGGGATAAGGGAATCCTAGTGCCCGTGCCACTTTATCATAAGCTTCGCCTACTGCATCATCACGGGTCCGACCAATAATTCGAAACTCACCCTCCCGCTCCATATGAACCAGTTCAGTATGCCCGCCGGACACCACTAGTGTCATGCATGGATACTGCAACTCTGCCACTAAACGGTTAGCATAAATATGTCCTGCAATATGATGTGTGCCAATTAGCGGCTTCCCCCATGCGAGGGCAAGGCTCTTGGCAGCCACTACCCCGACAAGTAAAGCCCCCACCAAACCTGGGCCTTGTGTAACCGCCACCGCCGATAACTGAGCTGGTGTAACCCCTGCTGTAGCGAGTGCTTCTTCTATCACCAGTGTAATTACTTCCACATGCTTACGGGAAGCTACTTCTGGTACTACGCCGCCGAAGGCGCGATGCGTCTCAATCTGACTCGAGATGATGTTGGATAACACTTCAGAGCCATCTTTGACTACAGCGACCGACGTTTCATCACAACTCGTCTCAATAGCAAGTATTAGTACAGGCTGAGCTGCGCCCGTTTCTGTCTTCATTTCAAGTCCACGCTTCCTTCCATATTGCCATGCTCCTCGTACTCTGGCAGATCCGCCCACATAATGAGCGCATCCTCGCGATTATCGGAATAATATCCTTTGCGTATGCCAGCAGAACGAAAGCCTTTTTTACGATATAAATTCTGTGCTACCTCGTTCGATACCCGTACCTCAAGTGTAATAGACTTCATACCTACATAAGACGCCGTCTTCATCAGCTCTTCCAGCAGGCGCTCGCCCCATTTACGTCCACGATAGGCTTCAAGCAAGGCTATATTCGTCACATGCGCCTCATCCACGATGGCCCACATACCAGCATAACCGATTATATGACCTGCCAGCTCCATAACCATATATTTTGCAAAATGATTATGCGTTAGCTCGTTGCGAAAAGCTTCCTCTGTCCAAGGCATCGTGAAGGCTTCCCGTTCAATGATAAGAATGTCAGGAATATCCGTAAGCTTCATCAAACGAAAAACAAGTTCAGCCTCTTGAGCTATCATTGATTCCGCTTCCGTCATAGTTTCTTTAAGCCCCCTTCTCTGCTTAACCGCAGATTGGCCTCCGCTTCTGAGATCTGAGTATAGTTAGGGATCAAGCTATGGATATCATCTTTCCCTACCTGAAGCCGCGCTTCTCCAAGAAATCCTGTCCAGCGGCCTTCCATTTCATAAGGAACCGCAATAGAAATGCCAAGATCCTTCAAAGGACGAAGCGATTCCGCACTGCCATGAACTTCAGTCTCCCCAACAAACCAAAGAACAGCAGGCTTGTTTCCCTCGACTGACGCCTGTCCTAAACGTTCAGCTAAGTACTCCACCCAATCTGCCATCAGACGGATGGCATCAGGCTCAAGACGGCTAGGAGCATGATTTCCCTCAGCTGCGAATAATCCTGTATACACCTGTCCTCGGCGCGCATCCATTAGTGGAATGATCCAATCAGGCCCGTAGCTGTTATTCTCGGTAGTTTGTTCCGGCGCTTTGGTCATCACGTTATTCTTGAGGGCTGTTTGATATCCGCCCCATGCTACTGCATGTAGACTCGAAATACCGACAACGGGGACATCCCATGCCCATGCCAGCGTTTTGGCAGCGGTAACTGCGATACGCGTCCCTGTATACGATCCAGGACCCACACCAACAGAAATCCCGCCCAGCATTGCAGCAGTAGTTCCTGTTGCTTGCAGCGCCTGCTCAATGATCGGCAGTAAATGCACCGAATGATTCCGTTCTCCGGAAGCATTTATTTCATGCAGTAGTTCCCCATTCTCTGTAACTGCCACGCCTAATACTGCAGTTGATGTATCCAGCGCTAAAAGCCGCTTGCGCGGCTCTGTATTCTGATTCGTCATATTCCTTAACCCCACTTCTGGATCAGCTGCCGGCAAAGCTCACCATACGGCTCTCCGATTCCGGTCACCGTAATCATTCTTTCATCTGGCCCCACTGTTTCCATGTATATATGCATATGCCGCGGCGGCATTAAATCCGTAATAATACTGCTCCATTCCACCAAGCAGACCCCTTGCCCATAGAAATACTCATCAAGTCCAAGCTCGTCCGCTTCCTGAAGCGAAATCCGATATACATCCATATGATATAGGGGCAGACGGCCCTCATACTCTTTAATAATTGTAAAAGTAGGACTGTTTACAATCCCTTTTACGCCGAGATGCCGAGCATACCCTTGTGAGAATGCTGTTTTTCCTGCGCCCAGATCGCCATCCAAACCGATAATCATCCCTGGCGTTGAAGCAGTAGCTAGAGCAGCTGCAAGCAACTCCGTATCCTGGAGGCTGTAAGAACGGTAAGTGAACACCGTTTCGTCTGTATTGTCCAACTACAACTACCACCTTTTAAAATGTACCTGCCAAAAACCATTACTATTAATTATATCGGTATGCTCCATCCACCGCAACAACTGTCCCCATTCAATCTTCCATGCCAGTATGCCAACAATAGAAAAAGAGACCTCTACGCAAAGATAAGCATACAGAGTCTCTTTTATAAAAGTGTGATTTAGATTATCTCAGCTCTTCGAACAAACCCTGTTAATGTTCTTGCTCCTCTAACCGTTCAACACCTACCGTATGCGTATTCGTTGGCCGAGAACCCACTTGAACCGTAGCCATTCCGTTCTGTGCATCCACATGCTCAATCCATACAGCCTCGCCATCCAAATGTACACTTACCGTCTCTTTCGAAGCATAAATATCCTGTGCTCGCTTGACGTCCATAACTATTCTCCTCCTTTATTTTTCCTAAAGTTTACGATTCTAAGGGTGATGTATCTTCGAGGGTTCGTTCTGCATCCAGCTTCTCCGAATCAGATACCTGACTAGCCTCCGGGGGAGCAATAATACTATCCCAATCCACAACCGCCGCTGGAATATCCTGCTCACTCAATGCATCGCTCCACTCGTTATCCCTGGGTTCCATTCCTTGTATTCTCCTCCTCAGCTTTAAAGGCCTGATTTTATATTTTCCCATGCTTCTCAAAAAATGCACCCGGCTAGAAAAGCCTTTCCTGCCTCATACTAACCCAAAGCAGACTAACTTAGATCAGGAGGTGTTTCTCATGCATACCGTTTGGAAAGGAGCCATCAGTTTCGGGCTAGTGCATGTTCCGGTTAAAATGTTCTCCGCTACGGAAGATAAGGATATTTCTCTGCGTTATATCCATAAAGAATGCGGCAGCCCTCTGTCGTATGTACGTAAATGTCCAGTGTGTGACAAAGAGGTGGCTTGGGAAGAAATCGGCAAGGGTTATGAGTATGAGAAGGGGAAGTTTGTTCTCTTCGACAAAGAGGAACTGGATCAGTTGACCGACGAAAGCAGCAAAAGCATTACCATTCTCGACTTTGTTGACCTGACGGAGATCGATCCGATTTATTTTCAAAAAACCTATTATTTATCCCCGGATCAGGCAGGATCAAATGCTTATCGACTTCTAATGGAGGCCATGAAGCAAACAGGTAAAATTGGCATTGCTAAAATTTCAATTCGCTCGAAAAGCAGTCTGGCAGCGATTCGTGTGCTCGAAGATTGCTTGGCAATAGAGACCATTTTTTATCCCGATGAAGTACGGCCGATCTCGCAAGTGCCGGGCCTGCCCGAAGCAGGGGCGGTGAATGATAAAGAGCTGGATATGGCCAAGCTGCTGATTTCACAACTGTCCACTCCTTTTGATCCGGCCAAATATACCGATGATTATCGCCAGCGTATGCTTGATCTAATCTCACATAAAATTGCAGGCGAAGAATTTCATATCGCTCCTGCCAAACAGGAAAGCAATGTAATTGATCTAATGGCTGCATTGCAGGCCAGTATTCAAGCAGTACAGCATGTTCCTACAGATCCAGGTCCTTCAATAGCAGGTTCCAAAAAGACAAAAACAAAAGCGACTCCGGCTGCCAAAAGAAAAACTTCCAAAACCAAAGCCGCAGCTCAACCTGCCGAACTGCAGAATGAGGCTTCTGGGCCGATTCCAGTCATCGCACCTAAACCGAAGCGTCGTAGCCCCAAAAGTAAAACAACCGTATCTTAGGAGGCTCTGCTGATGAAGCTTCAGCCTATTATTCCTTTTGAACCCATACTGGCTGGGCAGCTTCCAGCAGGCAATCAGTGGATCGCACAGATTAAATGGGATGGTGTGCGCATGTTGTCCTATTACGACGGAAGCACTACTCAGCTTATTAACAGACGTGGCAATTACCGTACAGCGCAATACCCTGAGCTTACCGATGTATCTGCTTACTGCAAAGCTGACTCCGTTATTCTTGATGGTGAGATTATTGCACTCAAGGATGGAAAACCTTCATTCCACGAGGTCATGCGGAGGGACAGCTTAAAGAATGGCTCCACTATTTCTGTCGTTAGGTATCAGGTTCCTGTCATTTATATGATTTTTGATATTCTGTTGTACAATGGCCAATCGACGATGAATCAACCTTTATGCTCGCGGCAGCAGTTGCTAAGTGATATTCTGCTGCCCCATCCTCATGTACAAGTCGTACCGAGTTATACCGATCCTGTGGAACTGTTTGCCGCCGCTCAGAATCAGAGCCTTGAGGGAATCGTCTGCAAGGATATCCACAGCACTTATGCTCCGGGCGGAAAAGATAAACGCTGGCAGAAACGTAAAATCATTTCTGACATTGTGGCTGTAGCTGGGGGTGTAACGTTCCGAGATGGCATCGTAAACGCACTACTTCTTGGGCTGTATGATGATGATGGCAATCTACACTATATCGGGCATGCCGGACCTGGCAAATTGACTGTACAGGATAAACGCGACTTAACTGCGGAGGTACATCAATTAAAAATAGATCAAATGCCCTTTGCAGAGGTTCCACAACGAGGCAAGAATGCTTTTTGGATAAAACCAAAGCTTGTCTTCAAAGTTCATTTTCTGGAATGGAATACCTCAGGCACTCTGCGTCAGCCAGTTACTCAAGCTAAAGTCGATCTTCCTCCGGATTCATGCACTATGGAGCAAAAAGGATGAGCTCTTTCCAAAAAAACGTCCTCCCGACCGTATCGGGAGGACGTTGTTTATTGCGCTGTAAGACTTGTTACAATGGCCTCCAGCTCCGCTTTTGTCTGTGCAGTATTTTTTGTACTCGTAAGCTTATAATCAATACTTCCATCCGCACTAGACCATACAAGCTGAACTTTAAGATCTCCATGATGAGGTCCAAACACAGTGTATACAGACTCAACTCCATTAATGGTCAAATTCTCATCTTGGTCTCCAGGCAACTGCGCTAAAGTAACCCCTTCCGGAAGCGTAAATGCTGGAGCAGATTTTAAATTCACTCTCTCCCCATTTCGCAAATAGGTGATAGAAGTTTCTGTATCGCTCCACTTCAAGCTTTGCGAAATCACTTTTTTACCCGCAGCTTTTGCTTTGGTTTTTATCTGATCTCTGAGGGTCTTATACTCTGTACTGAAAAACATCGGAATCACTGGATTTAAAACGACATCCTGCAGCTTATAATCTTCTGGGAGTGAAGCTGGAATCAGGAGTGACTTCCCGCTTAATGAAGATAACTTCTGCGCTGCTTCGTTTGTAGAACTAAATCTGAATGGCATATAGTTTATACTCAAGGTTTCATATGGATTAGATTTTAGGTCATTTACATATAGGATCTTAATTTCGCCCGCTTTTAAGGGAACCGTATTCTCTTTGACAATCAAAGCTTCAATCGTTGGCGATACTGGCGTATTCTGTTCAACAGGTGCGGTAGCTTTGCTTTTATTATTGCTTCCCGCAGGCACTGCGCCTGCTGTTCCACTCACCGCACTCATTAACACTAACAAGCTTAAAGCCGTAATAGCCGCGCTTTTTTTAATAATCACTACGATATCCTCCTTTAACCATTTGGTTATTTGATCATGCTTTTAGCTACAGCCAACATTTCATTTGTCGTCAGTTTACTGGCCCGATTGTCTGAAAGGGTATATTGTACTGTTCCTGAGTTATCCAACCACACTAGTTTAGTATTGAAGCTTGCATCTTTAGCGGAATCGGTTGTAAGCACTACTTTCTTTCCGTTGACCGTCAGTTCTTTCTTAGTTTCCGTAGCTCGTACAAAAGGTACCGCTCCTTCAGGGAGTTTGGCGGGCGGCGTCCCAGTTACGATGCTAAAATTGGCTTTTCCTTTGGCATACAGTTGCATAGACAATTTAGTCTGGCTCCAGCTAACAACTTTGCTGAACAACTGTTTATTGGGCTCACCTGCCGCTGCTGCTGCCTTTAGTTCCTGCTCTAACTGTAAATACAGATCTGAATCATTAGCTACGACCGGTGGGTAAATGATAGCTGTAGCCAGCGCGAAGCCTTTAGGAAGATTGCCAGGCTGCGGAGTAGACGGCCCCTTTAACGTTTTAAATTTAGCTGCAAAAGATTTATAGTCTTTAAAAACAAATCCTTTGCCAGAGAAGCTGATCGTATCCTGAGGATTGGAAACTTTATCACGTACATAATAAGCCATTAACGTTCCTTCCTTCAATCCTGCTTCGAGAGCATCCAATTGCTTCTGAATCTTCTGATCGATTGGTGCTGAAGCCTGCTGTCCAGATGCCGACGCGGTCGAAAGGAACAAGCCAGATACTTCCCCACCCAAGACCACTCCTATTCCCAGCAGGGCTGCTGCAGAAATCGCCATCAGTATTTTTTTGAATTGATTATTAAGCTTCAAGTTCTAATCACCTCCTTCTAACAGGGTAGATGTAATTTCACCCTGTTTTTCAACTACACTTCTATAACACTTCAGCATGGGAGAAAGGGACTTTTTCTCATAAAAAAATCCTTTCGTCAAAAGACGAAAGGATCATAAAGTACGCGCAGCAGCAGCTAGCGAATAAAACTATTGGCAATCACTTGCCATTGTTCACGGGTCAAACTGTTGTTCAGTTCATCATTTAGACTACGGATCATCTGGCTGGCTTCATCATACCAATACATAAGATTCCGAGAAGACCAAGTCTGTTCCCTCTTCTCTGTACTCGCTGCGATAAAAACCGCCTCTTTACCGGTACCTGTGATAGACCATTTTTCAGCAGTCTGACCTTCCAAGATAGACACTTGTGTTGGATAACCCCTAAAGGCGCTCTGCATCAAGGATAGTGTAATTCTTTGATCCCCCTTGTGATAGGTAACCTCAGCACTCTCTATGGCATTCACAGTTATCTTCTCCATAAACAGCTTTTGGCCTGTATCATCGGCCTTAGCTTTCTTTTGAAATTGTTCAAACATTTCTTTATGCTCCGTGTTTATCGACCCGTAAGGAGAAGCGGCTTTAAAAGTTGCTTGCTCAAATTCATAACCATTAGTGAGCTTGGAAGGCAGCTCTGGCCAGAAATCGCCAGTCCCTTTTAATTCATTTGCGAAATCTTGATACTTCGTATACACAGGAGATTTGAAGGCGTACTGCAATTGATTCCCATAACCTAAACCTTTGACCAACTTAGTAAATTCAGGATCATTCACATAATAAGCAGCCATTTCTCCAACGTTCAAGTAAGCAAGCACCTGCTCTTTATAAGTCTCTAATAAGCTTAGATACTTCTCTATCGCAGTAGAGGTTGTGGGAACAGGGGTATTATTGTGAACCGTCTGAACAATAGCTTTACCTCCACTGCTTACTAATGTAATAGCGCCATCCGAAGGCTGTGTGATATCAATTGTAGACTGGCTCCCATGTTCCGCTAAATCCCCAAGTCCAGACAGCTGAAGAGCACCAAATCCGATCATTCCCAGCAATGCAGCTGCGGATACCCCTGAGAGAAGTCTTTTTCTAAACCTAGATGGATGCGGGAGTATCTTCTCTTGCTTTTGCATAACGGGATTTCCCGGCTTTGAGAATGAATCCAGCTCGTCACGGAAGTGGGCCATTTCTCCATCTATTATTTTCTGTTGATCATGAATCGCCCTTACCCGCTTCATAACAGCTGCTTTTACATCTAGATCGTCACAGTCACCCCATGCGTCCATTTTTTTTATCATTTTCTCTTCAACAAAGCTTCGTTGCCGTTGCCCCACCATTCCGTCCCCCCTTTCTGAGCATTCATCATTTTGCCAAGCTTCGTAATCGTACGCCTGTATCTCTTCTTCACGGCATCCGTATTTTTATCGAGGATCTCCGCAATCTCCGGAAAGCTCTGTTCCTCAAAGATTCGAAGTACTAACAGATTTCGCTCATCCATTTTCAGCTTTGAGAGGGCAATCGTGAGCTGTTCGTTAAAGATGTAACGGTCCATCAACTGTTCCGGACTTTCTGCAGGAGGCTCGGGTTGAAAAAGCGCCATAATCTTTAAATGTCTTTGGCGTTTGCGGATTAGACTAAGGCAATGATGATAGGCAATTTTATATAACCATGATGAAAAGCTCGCGATAGGGCGGTACGTGCCTATATGCTGATAGGCCTTTACCAGAATATCTTGTACCGCATCCTCTGCTTCCGTGCGGCTTCCAAGCAGCCGGCAGCAATAGCGGTAAATCGGCTTTTGATAAGCCTCGACGATAAGGGCATAGGACTCTACCTCGCCTGCCTGTACCCGAACGACGGTGTACTCGATTCCGTCCAATATCAGCAAACTCCCCTTTCACGTAATCGTATATCCTTATAACTCCTATGATCAACCAAAAGGGACACTTTGGAAATATTTTTTTCATGAAAAGAAACAGACTGGCACATAATACCCTCATTCCTATAATGCAAAGGAGGTTTCAGATGCCCGCGGCGATCAAAGGTACAATTACCGTAGACGGAGAAGAAATCATTATCACGAACCCAGAGAAGCTGCTCTGGCCAGAATGTGGCATTACGAAGCGGATTTATCTGCAAAAGCTTGCTGCACTTTCTCCCTATCTGCTGCGCTATTGCCGAGATCGGCTGCTGACCGTCATTCGTTATCCGCACGGTGTCTCTGGAATGTCCTTTTATCAGAAAAATGCACCTGATCCTCTTCCAGCCTTTGTCCAGACCGCTGTACATGAGAATATTAATTATATTAAGCTACAAGGTTTACCTGAGCTGATTTGGCTGGGTAATCTGGCTGCTTTGGAATTCCATCCTTCTTTGCATTATGTCGGCAGCGCTCTACCTTGTGAATGGATGATTGATCTAGACCCGTCACGTGAGGTTGAGCCTCGTATCATGGAAGCCACTTCAATCGTTGGGACGGTCTTAACCTCCCTTGGTTTATCTTCTGTACCCAAAACCTCTGGCGCTACCGGGGTGCAGATCATTGTTCCTATCGAAACTGGTGTTACTTTTGATGAATTGCGAAAAATCGGACATTTCGTCGGTCGTTATGTCACTGAAAAGCACTCCGATTTATTCACCTTGGAGCGTCTGAAGAAGAATCGGGGAGATAAAATCTATTTTGACTACCTCCAGCATTACAGTGGCAAAACATTAGCTGCACCTTACACACCACGTGCCAGACCGCTTGCTACAGTATCCACACCCTTGCTATGGAAAGAGGTTCAGCAAAACGTATCTCCTACTGATTTTCATCTGCTCAATATTGAGGAACGCCTGCAACGGATGGGAGATCTTTTGGAAAAGGTGCCTCCGCAACCCGTCAAACAGCTCATTGCTAAGCTTCCGTAGGGATGGAATGACACGAATAATGAGCCAAAAAACAACAATAAGCCCGCAGCATCATTTCATGCTCCGGGCTTATCAGGCGTCCCACTCAAGGACAGAAGGTATATTGTATAAGAATACGGCATATCGAGTCTTGTTCACCGTATTTATTGCTCCATTATTCGTAAAAATACCTTCTTTCAGTTAATAATACTAAAGTGCCAAGCTAATGAATGGCTTTCTTCTTGAAACGGCCACCTTTAACATCATGAATGTTACCTATTGCGATGAATGCACCAGTATCCCAATCCTCAACAATGGATTTAAGCTTGGCTTCTTCCAAACGGGTGATAACCACGAAGATTACTTTCTTATTCTCCCCGGAAAATCCGCCTTCTCCATCTAAATAAGTAACACCACGTCCAAGACGTTCCGTCAAGGCTTCACCGATATCACGGAATTTATCACTGATAATCCATACCGATTTCGATTGATCCAGACCCTCAAGTGTAATGTCAATTACCTTGAAAGCAATGTAATAAGCAATTAGTGAGAACATCGCATTATTCCAACCGAACACAAATCCAGCTCCGGACAAGATGAACAGGTTGAAGAACATAACAACTTCACCTACAGAGAAGGGAAGCTTCTTGGCCACTAGAATCGCAACAATTTCTGTACCATCTAGAGATCCGCCAAAACGTACTACTAACCCAACACCTACACCAAGAATGATCCCCCCAAAAACGGCTGCAAGCATTGGCTCAACCGTAAAGGCATTCACATGATGCAACATTGAAGTACCAATAGACATAAGCACAATTGCATATAAGGTAGATAAGGCAAAGGTCTTACCGATTTGCTTATAACCAATTAACAAGAACGGAAGGTTTAACAGCGTCAATAAAATCCCCAGAGGAATGTCGAATAGATGTGATAAAATAATAGAGATACCGGTAATCCCACCATCAATCATTTGATTCGGTACGAGGAATATCTCAAGTGCAACAGCCATCATTGCTGCCCCAATGGATAACATGATCATACGCTGCGCGAACTTAGCCATTTTATGTGTTCCGGTCTTCTGCAGCTTGTTCTTTTCCTCTTTGGCAATCATTTGTGGACTCACATTCATAGAACTCCCCCTACAATTTAACAGTATAGTGTTGAAACATTCGGAAGTATAATTATAATCTATACTTTCTTACATTTCTTCTTATACAATTATTATATCACAAAATAAGCCCTAATAATGAATGGAACACGTTATATCCTTCGAAAAATTCAGATTTAGTCCTCTTTCCGCTCATAATAGCGGAGATAACAACTGACACAGCCCTTCACCGAGTTTGACAATTCGCCCTCTCTCCTTAAACTTTACAGGATCAATAAATTCACTGTGCTTCTGATCCTTCTCAAACCCTTTGACTATCGGAGAGATAGCATCAGGATGTAGCAGCACAGCTGTCATTTCAAAGTTAGAATAAAAGCTGCGCATATCCAGATTTGCACTTCCCACTGTAGCGAGCAGATCATCGATAATCATAATTTTGGCATGCATAAATCCTTTGGTATAGCTGTAGAATTTCACTCCTGCGTCTTGTAAATTTTCTAAATAAGACAAAGAAGCATGATAAACAAGCATATTATCAGGCTTCGCCGGAATGATAATTCTTACGTCCACTCCACGAAGTACTGCACTTTTCAATGCCCGGCATATGGCAGGATCAGGAATAAAATACGGTGAAGTAATCCAAATCCGCTGTTTAGCTGCGCATAAGGCGGCAAAATACATCTCCTGAGAAGCGTCTATTGCAGCATCCGGGCCACTCCCAACAATCTGCACGGCTTCTTGCGCCTCACAAGTATGTTTTGGGAATAGACGCGGATGACTCATACTTTCGCCAGAGGCCAGTGTCCAATCCTTTAAGAACACATACTGAATGTAATATACCGAGTCTCCTTCCAGACGCAGATGGGTATCACGCCAATATCCCATTTTGGGATCCTTCCCCAAATAATCATCCCCTATATTCATTCCACCCGTGAAGCCAACGAGCCCATCCACCACCAGGATCTTCCGATGATTGCGGAAATTAAAACGACGATCCAACAGTGAACTAATCGGAGGTAAAAAAAAGTGGAACTCTACTCCCGCATTACTCAATGTACGAATGAATCTCCGGCTTAATTGATGGCTGCCCAAACCATCACAAAGCAAGCGTACCTTAACGCCCTGTCGCGCCTTCCGAATCATAACATCTTGAAATTGCTCACCAATCTCATCATCACGATAAATATAGAATTCCATGTGTATATGTTCTTTCGCCTCTTCCATAGCTTCCAGCATAGCATCATACGCTTCTCTAGCAGTGGATAATACCCTGCTCTTGTTGTGACCAGTAATCGGTCCTTCTGCGATTTTCGAGAGTAAATCCAATAGACCTTTATTATTCTCAAACTGAGCGTTTCCACTCTCAGTAACATCCTTTACTACCTTAATATTGCCAGAGACATGTGAACGAATTTCACGAAATAGTGAAGTACATCTTTTGTTTAATTTCCGATTCTGTCTATAATCACGGCCCAGAAAATAATAGAATGCCAGACCCAGCGGCGGACAACAGAATGAAATGAACAACCACGCCATAGCCCTTTGCGGGCGACGGAACTCCAAAAATACAATAACTGCGAGCTGTACAATAAAAAGACTTAGAATTATCGCAAAGGTCTTCAATTCCCTACCCCCTCCATTAATAAAACAGTTGCAATAGACTCGCTGCGGCGACTCTAGTACAGGTTTTGCCGTAACTCTCTTTCTTTATTCAAACAAACCGTTGTCATGTTCCCGAAAGATATGGAATACATAGAGTAGTAAGACAATTCGGGATGAGCCTAATGCAAGTAAGGTCGTTAGCTTCGTGTATCGTAAGGCGGCTGCCATATGCCGCAGAAAGGAGAAGCCATGAAGAGTCAGCCAGATCATAACCGGATTACGCTGCTCGTCGTAAGGGACGCCGGACGCCCAGTCAAACAACTCCACATCTCCAAGCCACTTGCGTTCGCCCTGCCGGCAGCAGCAGCCCTGTCCCTCTCCAGTCTGGTCACCTCTATGCATTTCCATGCCTCGCAGTCGATCTCACAACTGGAAGCTGAGGCAGCCGCACTATCACTAACCAATCTCCGCATGGAAATGAAGGTCGCTGACAAGGATAAGGATCTAATGCAGCTTCGTACTCAAGTCAGCGAGCTATCAGAAGAGGCAGATCATATTAAAGACAAGCTGAAGAGTGTAAATGCGCTGGAACAGGAGCTGCAGTCTTTGATTAACAAAAGCAAAGGCTCCGCCACTGAAACAAAAGAATCAAAAACGGGATCTACTGCTTCAAATTCAACCTTAGGCTTATCGAGCCGTAACGCTATGCCAATCCCAAATGAGACATCTTTTAAAGCTACAATCACATCACAGGTAGGCGGAGAATATATCGCGTCTTATCAGAACGAATCACTAAATCTGGTGGAGGAAACAAAAGACGATTTCGAAGAGATCCACGGTATGCTCGATGAAATGGTAGAAAGTATTACTCAGACTATCACTCTGGCCGAGCATGAGAATAACGTTCAAGCAAATCAACAGGCAAAAAAAGCTCAGGCTGAAAAAGCCAGACTAAATGCAGCGGTACTCTGGCCTACCGATTCTAGGGTCATCTCCTCAAGCTTCGGCTACCGAACAGATCCTTTCAAAGGCTTATCCGCGTTCCATTCAGGTGTCGATATTGCCGGGAACTTAGGCGATCCTGTATATGCCGCCTTAGACGGAGAGGTCGTTACCTCCGAGCAGATGGGTGCGAGAGGCAAGTATATCGTGATAAAGCATTCGAACGGGCTTGAAACCTGGTATATGCATCTGCAGGCAATGAATGTATCTGCGGGAGACAAGGTTAACAAGGGGCAGAAGATTGGCTTACTTGGAAACACTGGTCGAAGCACAGGACCTCATCTTCATTTTCAGGTAGTGAAGCAGAATAAAACTGTGGATCCATTGGATTATGTTAAACCCTAAATGTTAATGTGAAAATATATGAACTAGGAGGAATTTATACATGTGGAACAAGCGGCAGCAGCGTGCCCCTTTCAAGTCTACGGACTCTCTGATTGGTCATGGGGGTACGCTCGAGGGTAAAGTACATTGTGATACGAACCTGAGGATTGAAGGTACCTTTAGCGGAGAAATTATATGCAGTGGTGTAGTCACTGTAGGGGAGGAAGGCACGGTGCGCTCCAGTATTAGAGCAGAAGAGATCGTTATCGCTGGTAAAGTATATGGAGATGTTACCGCAGATCGTAGGCTCATTATGACTGGTACTGGCGAGCTACACGGTAATATTTCTGCAGGAGCACTCAGTATTATGGAGGGCAGCCTGCTTAACGGGTCCATCGCCATGCAGGAACAGCCCACCTCTGAACAAGCAGGTGAGCTCAAAAGTAATACGAAAAAGGACAAGTCAGCAAAACGTTCCTCCAAAGCAGAAGAAACGCTTGAAGCCGGTTAATCCTATTTTTTATCCAGCAACGTCCCGTTTACGGAAGACAAACCAGGAAACTGCTAAGAATATAACATAATACACTGCTAGCACAGCAATGGAGAAGCCTAGTGTGGCACCACCTGGACCAACATCAGATCCCATGTAGACCCTTAGATCCATATGAGTGAAAATTAAATATCTGGCCCATTCGAACACATCCGGATTAAGCAAAGCAGCGAAAATACCTTGGGCAAACATGATGAACATAGATAAACCAATCGCCAATCCACTTGCCCGGAATACGGAAGAGATCATAAAAGCAAGTGTAACCGTCAAGAAAAGAGTGACATAGCGGCATAGGAGATCTATAAAGGAATACTCAGCAGGACTCCAAGCTGCAATCGAAGACAGTGTGTCTCCAGTTGGTGAGGCGAAAATAAACGATGCAGCTAAACCAAAAACAATCAACACTGCAGTACAAAGCAAGCTAAACAACACAATGCTAATGTATTTCGAGAGCAAGATCTGGGAACGGCTCCACGGGCGAATCAGCAGCATTTTGATGGTTCCCCAGGTAAATTCGCCCGCTACGGAGTCAGCGGCTATAACAACAACGAAGATCGTATTCAGGAAGAATACAACACTCACTATCATTTGGAAGCTGTCCCAAACGCCTAAGCGTGATGCAGGGTTATCCGTTGTGAAATACATAAGAGCCGGAAGAAACGCACTAAACACTGCTAGAATAATCAGCATAATCCATGTGCGAGCACGACTGTATATCTTGATGTTCTCATTATGTATCAACGCTGTAAAATTACTCAATTCCTTCACCTCCTGTAACCTCTAAGAATTGATCCTCAAGTGTACGGGCAAGTGATTTGATACTGTACACTTTAATCCCACCAGCCACTAGTCTGGCATTAAACTCCGCAATATCTTCACGTGCCGCCTCAACTACAAGCCCACCGCTCTTTAATGTTCCTTGTCCAATGAGAGCAAGTGCAGCTTCAGCATCGTCAACCTCAAACAAGGTTTCTCCGACAGGCATTGTAACATTGCCCACCTCTTTTAGCTGTTTTACCTCAAGCAGTTGCCCATTCTGAATAATGGCTACACTGTCACACATGAGCTCCATTTCGGAAAGTAAATGGCTGGAGACAAATACGGTTGTTCCTTCTTCACGACAGAGTAGGCGCAGATAGTCACGAAGCTCACGTATGCCTTGTGGATCAAGCCCATTGGTTGGTTCATCTAGAACCAGTAGCTTTGGTCGGTTTAGTAGTGCCTGAGCTACTCCAAGTCTCTGACGCATACCTAGGGAATAAGTCTTCACTTTGTCATGAATTCTTTGACCAAGCCCGACCAGCTCCACAACCTCATCAATCCGTTGCTTACTGACTCCCGGTACCATCCGTGCAAATTGTCTAAGATTCTGATACCCGGACAGAAACTTGTACATTTCAGGATTTTCTACAATAGCCCCAACACTTGCAATAGCCTCTTTATAATTATTTTTAATACTATGACCACTAATCAGGACATCCCCACTGCTAATGGAAATTAATCCCACCATCATTCGTATTGTTGTCGTCTTCCCTGCTCCGTTTGGTCCCAAAAACCCGAATATTTGACCCGGTGGGATATCAAGCGTTAAATTGCTCACCAGCGTCTTAGAGCCTATTTTCTTGGTAACTCCCTGCAGACGGGCAACAGGTTCAGACATCATTTCTGTATTTGACACAGTATCACTTCCTTTCATTTACAAACAAGTTTACCATACCGTTTTTTTCAGAAAATTACAAAAAAGAAACAGTCTAACGTTGTTTAGACCGAGAATTCGATTCAATTGGAACAAAAAAGGACCTGGCCTCCCGCAAACGAAAGAGTCCAAGTCCCTTATATTACTTCATTCAATATTACCCGTTTTTTCAGAATGCAGGTATTTAGCCACCTACACGTGCAAGCTCGCGCATATTCGCTTCAAATGCAGCCATCAAAGCAGCCTCGCCGGTCAATCCGGTTTGCTCCACTTTGCGAATCTGCTCCATCATCCGTTTGTAATCCTTCGGAATGACCCGAACAAACTTCGGCAAGCTATCTGCCCAGTGATCCAATACCCGCGCTCCCGCCTCACTGCCTGTAAGCTCTACATGACGGCTAATCAGCTCGCGCAGCTCTTCGATCTCTTCTGGCTCTTCCACTCTCTCGAGCAAGACCATTTCGAGATTGCAGCGGCCGATGAAGGATCTCTCTGAATCGTAAACATAAGCGATACCACCTGACATCCCTGCCGCAAAGTTACGGCCTGTTTCACCAAGAACCACCACACGGCCTCCGGTCATGTATTCACAACCGTGGTCACCCACACCTTCTACAACAACCTTCGCTCCAGAATTTCGAACGGCAAAGCGTTCACCGGCGATACCGTTGATATAAGCTTCTCCAGCTGTTGCTCCGTAGAATGCAGTATTTCCGATAATGATATTGTCCTCAGCTGCAAAGGTAGCTTTTGGAGAGGGTTTGATAATAATCTTACCACCCGACAGTCCCTTACCAACGTAGTCATTGGAATCGCCTTCCACCGTAAGTGTGATCCCCTTAGGTACGAATGCACCCAAGCTTTGACCAGCAGAACCGGTGAAATGAAGACGAATCGTATCATCAGGCAAGCCGGCTGCCCCGTATTTACGTGTCAGCTCGCTGCCAAGGATGGTTCCAACGGCACGATTAACGTTCGTAATCGGTAACGATGCTTCTACAGCCGTTCCAGATTCCAGTGCAGGTGCAGCCAGATCCAGCAGTTTAGAGACATCAAGCGTCTCTTCCAGACCATGATTCTGACGTTTACTGCAGAAGCGTGTGCTTCCCTCTGGCATTTCCGGTACATGCAGCAGACTACTCAAATCTACGCCCTTCTTCTTCCAATGCTGCGAAGCTTGAGCAGCGTCTAAGCAATCTGTACGGCCAACCATCTCTTCAATCGTACGGAAGCCAAGACTCGCCATAATTTCGCGTAAATCCTGTGCCACAAAGGTCATAAAGTTAACTACATGCTGAGGATCACCCGTAAAGTTCTTACGAAGATCTGGATTTTGTGTTGCCACGCCAACCGGACATGTATCCATTTGGCAGACACGCATCATGATACAACCCACAGCTACTAACGGAGCAGTAGCGAAGCCATACTCTTCAGCACCCAGTAATACAGCTACGGCTAGATCGCGTCCGCTAAGCATTTTTCCGTCTGTTTCCAGTACAACGCGGTCACGCAGATTGTTCAGCATCAACGTCTGATGCGTTTCAGCCAAGCCAAGTTCCCATGGAAGACCTGCATGACGAATGGAGTTCATTGGAGATGCACCTGTCCCCCCGTCATAGCCACTTACCAGGATAATATCAGCACGCCCTTTGGCTACGCCAGCAGCAATCGTACCTACACCGACTTCAGAGACGAGCTTAACATTAATGTTTGCACGTGGATTGGCATTCTTCAGATCATAGATCAGCTCTGCCAAATCCTCAATCGAATAAATATCATGATGCGGCGGAGGTGAAATCAAGCCCACACCCGCTGTTGAACCGCGTACTTCAGCCACCCATGGGTAAACTTTACGTCCTGGAAGCTGTCCGCCTTCCCCTGGTTTAGCACCCTGAGCCATCTTAATCTGGATCTCATCAGCGTTAACAAGGTAGTTAGATGTAACTCCAAAACGTCCGGAAGCTACTTGTTTAATCGCACTGCGACGGGAATCGCCGTTGCTGTCCGGGATATAGCGGGCCGGATCTTCTCCACCCTCACCAGTATTACTCTTACCACCGATCCGGTTCATTGCAATAGCGAGGGTCTCATGCGCTTCCTTACTAATGGAACCAAAGGACATCGCACCCGTCTTGAACCGTTTCATAATGGACGCTACGGGTTCTACTTCTTCTAAAGGAATCGGTTCATATGCTGACTTGAACTGCAATAAAGAACGAATTGTCTGATGCTTCTCACTTTCACCTTGAACCAGTGCAGCATATTTCTTGTACATTTTATAATCTCCACTACGCACAGAGTGCTGAAGCAGATGAATGGTCTGCGGGTTGAACAAATGATCTTCCCCATCGTTTCGCCATTGATAATCACCACCGGAATCAAGCACTTTATCATTTCCGTCTTTTTCAGTGAAAGCACGGTTATGATGGATAAGTGCCTCGGTTGCTACTTCCTCCAGACTAATACCGCCAATGCGGGAAGGTGTCCAAGTAAAGTAACGATCCACGAACTCCGAGTTCAGACCCACAGCTTCAAAGATCTGCGCGCCCCGGTAGGATTGAATAGTAGAAATCCCCATTTTGGAAAGAATCTTAACTACGCTCTTAGTCGCAGCTTTAATATAGTTCTTCACAGCCTTCTCATGCGAGATTCCCCGCAGTAAGCCTTGGCCGATCATATCATCCAAGCTTTCAAAGGCCAGATACGGATTGACTGCACTCACACCATAACCAAGCAGAAGTGCATAATGATGGACTTCACGAGGTTCACCGGATTCAAGTAAAATACTAACTTTTGTCCGTGTTCCCTGCCGGATCAGATGGTGATGCAAGCTCGATACCGCAAGTAGAGCAGGAATCGCAGCATTCTCACGGTCCACACCGCGGTCCGTCAGAATCAGAATGTTATGACCTTTAGCCATAACGCGATCCGCAGCCTCGTTCATACGCTCAAGCGCGATACGCATTCCTTCTGCTCCGAGCTCAGCCGGGAAAAGAATCGGAATAGACATCGACTTGAAGCCTGCTCGACGAACATGACGAATTTTAGCAAAGTCTTCATTCGAAAGAATCGGTGTGTGCAGCGAGATTTGGCGACAGCTTTCTGGTTCTGGTTTAAGCAAGTTACGCTCTGGTCCAATCGTAGTCGTAGTAGAGGTAACCAGCTCTTCGCGAATCGCATCGATTGGCGGATTCGTAACTTGAGCAAACATTTGTTTGAAATAGTTATATAGACGCTGCGGACGGTCAGAAAGCACAGCGAGCGGCGCATCATACCCCATGGAACCTACAGCTTCAGCGCCAGTAGATGCCATTGGCTCAAGCACCTTGCGCAAATCCTCAAAAGTATAGCCGAACGCTTGCTGCAGCTGCTGCACATTGTCATGCTTAGGATTGGGTAGCTCAGGCGCATCTGGAAGCTCTTCGAGACTAATCAAATGCTCATCCAGCCACTGACGGTAAGGCTTCTCGGTGGCGATAGCCGATTTAACTTCCTCATCGGAGATAATGCGGCCTTCCTTCGTATCCACGAGCAGCATGCGTCCAGGCTTCAGGCGGTCTTTATATAAGATGTCCTCTGCTGGAATGTCCAGTACACCCGCTTCGGAGGATAGAATAATCATGTCGTCCTTTGTTACATAATAACGAGCAGGCCGCAAGCCGTTACGGTCCAAAATAGCGCCGATTTGCACACCATCTGTAAAGCCCATTGCAGCAGGTCCGTCCCATGGCTCCATCAAAGTGCTGTGATATTCGTAAAAAGCTTTCTTGTCGGCGTCCATACTGTCATGATTGCTCCATGGTTCAGGGACCATCATCATGGCTACCTGCGTCAAGGAGCGTCCGCTCAAATAAAGAAACTCAAAGGTATTATCGAACATTGCAGTGTCCGATCCATCCGGGTTTATAACAGGTTTGATCTTGCTCAGATCTTCGCCGAACACTTCACTCTTAAACAGCGACTGGCGAGCATGCATCCAGTTCACATTTCCGCGCAAGGTATTAATCTCACCATTGTGGATCATAAAGCGGTAGGGATGCGCACGTTCCCAGCTTGGGAAGGTATTCGTACTGAAACGGGAGTGAACTAACGCGATTGCTGATTCCAGCTCTTCGTTCTGCAAATCCAGGTAGAATTGTCCGACTTGTTCTGTAGTCAGCATGCCTTTGTACACGATCTTACGACATGACAAGCTTGGGATATAGAAGGCTTCAGCCTCTTCTACACCACCGTAGCGAATCGCAAGTTCTGCACGTTTGCGAATGACATAAAGCTTACGCTCAAAAGACAATTCGCTCGTAACCGAGGCCGAGCGACCGATAAACACTTGGCGCACAAAAGGCTTTGCAGCCTTCGCTGTTTTGCCTAGCATTTCATCATAAGTAGGTACATCACGATAGCCGAGTACTTCCTGACCTTCTTCAGCAATAATTTTGCTTAAAAGAGCCTCATGCTGAGCCCGAACTTTCTCGTTTTGAGATAGAAAAATCATGCCTACGCCATAATGGCCTTGTTCCGGCAAAGCAAAGCCAAGCTTCTGGGCTTCACTAGCAAAGAAACGGTGCGGAATTTGAAGCATGATACCTGCTCCGTCACCAGAGTTGGGTTCGCTACCTTGTCCGCCACGATGCTCCATATTAAAGAGCATTGTTAAAGCGTTACTAACAATATCATGGGACGGTTTGCCTTTAATATGGGCTACAAATCCCATGCCGCAAGCATCTTTTTCGAACTGGGGATCATACAGGCCCTGTTTTCCGGGCAGTTCAGTGTGTCTCATCGAACGCAACCTTTCTATTATAAAGTATGGCGTAATCTTTGGAAAATTTTTCAGATTAAAATTTTAATAATTATTCAAAGCCAGATTAGTGCTATTATTTTATCACCGAGGTGACAACAGCGCAATTTAAACTTTTTTATGATGCTGATTAACATTTCTTTTTGCGACACAGCTTTAGTGGACAAAAGTTTAAAAAAACTCATACGTGTATAATTATGCATAATTGACGCATAAGAACTTATGCAATGAAAGCGTTTCAAGAATTTTCATTGCCCTTGAATGTTTGCAAGAAAAAGGGTTCTATGATTTGAACTCAAAAAAAGCGTCTCCCTGAGGAGACGCTTTTAAATTACTTTTTTTTTCAAATTATACAGTCAGAGCCTGTTCACTTTTCATTCCAGCTTCATTGTCCCGACTGCGGGTCATGAAGTAAGCGAAAGTAAGAGCAAGGAATCCAAGACCGAAGATTGCAAGCACACCTACATCACTCCACATTGCACTGAAGTCCCCTGTAGAAATTACTGATTTAAAACCACTAACTGTGTAAGTCATAGGAAGCAGTGGGTTAAAGAATTTCATCCAGTTCGGGATCAATTCAAGTGGGAATGTTCCAGCACTAGTTGTTAATTGGAAAATAAGAATAACGATAACAACAAAACGTCCCGGTTGATCCAGCCAAGTAACAATGGATTGTACTACCCATGTGTAAACTAGACTAGTCAAGAATGTAAACAGGAAGAATAGCGGTACACTTTGTACTTCTAGTCCAAGTCCGTACAATACAACCACAGCAGCCAGCATAGACTGGATAAAGCTCATGATTGAGAACGTAAGCGTACGGCTGATAAAACGATTCAAACGGCTTGCGCCAATTACAGCTGATTCACGCATTGGAATAACAATCGTAGAAATCAGAGCACCTACGAACAACCCAAGAGATAAGAAGTAAGGAGCAAACCCTGTGCCGTAGTTCGGTACATGATTTACAACCTGATCCTCAACCACAACCGGTTGTGCGAACATTTCCATCATTTTATCTGACTTATTCACGCTGCCTGTTTGTTCAGCAGCTTCACCAAGCTTAGTTGCAAGTTCTGTGGATCCAGATTTCAGATCATCCATCCCATTCTTCAGCTCGCCTGCTCCATTAGCCAATTGTTTGGAACCATCAGCTACAGCACCAATGCCGCTACCTAGTTCACCAACACCACTGAGTAATTTCGATGTACCATCTCCGAGTGCTTTACCACCCTCAGCAAGTTTGTTACCTCCAGCTGCTGCTTCACTAAGCTTCGCGCCGAACTGTTTCATACCTGCTTGTAGCTTATCGCCACCCGTTACAAGGGCTGACGAACCTTGTGCCAATTTTTGTTGTCCTGCCAAGAGCTGAGTGCTACCAGCATTTAATTGCTGTGCTCCATCATGCAACTGGGTTACTCCAGCAGAAACCTGCTGTGAACCAGCATGCAGCTGAGTTGCACCTTGTGCAAGCTGCTCTTGCCCACTGTGAAGTGCGCTTGCTCCTTGGGCTAACTGTTGTTGGCTTTGTTGCAGTTGTTCACTGCCTTGTGCAACAGCTGCACTAGCTGCCAGGAGCTTCTGTACGGCTGGATTTTGTGCCAGCTCAGGACTAGCCTGTGCCAATTGCTGCAAACCTTGAGCGACCGCTTTAGCACCCTCAGTAACCTTTGTGCTACCTTCTGCGGAAGCCTGCAAGCCTGCTTCCAGCTTCGCGCTGCCATCAACGGAAGAGGTCAAACCTGCTTCCAGCTTCGCGCTGCCGTCGACTAAAGATTGTGTTCCTGCTTGTAGTTTAGCAGTACCATCCACAGCAGACTTCGTACCTGCTTGAAGCTGTGTGGCACCTGTTACAGCTTGCTTCAAGCCATCACTAAGCTGTTTACTGCCGGCAGCGCTTTGTGCAACGCCATCTTGAAGCTGTGTATGAGCAGCCGACAATTGTTGCAAACCGCCTGCCAAAGTGCTAGAACCCGTTTGAATTGCGGTAGCACCTGAATTTAAATCAGTCACACCTTTAGTCAGTGGTTCTAAACCATTTTGAAGCTTGCCCGTACCTTCAGTCAGTACAAGAAGATTCTCTTTCAGCTTCAGTGCGCCGTCATCCAGCTTACCTGCACCATCAGCGATCTTGCTAGCTCCATCTCCCGCTTCGCCAAGTCCTTTAGATACATCAGTAATCTGATTGAATACAGAATCCACATAAGCCTCAGTTACCTTAGCGGATACTTTAGATTTAATTTCTGCTACAGCCGTTCCGCCGATTTGACCGGCCAGGAAGTTGTAGCCTTCATTTGGCTCATAAATAATTTTTGCCGGTTGTGGTTCATCATCCAAAAGCGTTGTTGCTTTAGCAGAGAAGTCTTCTGGAACAATAATCGACATATAATAGGTATTGTCCTTCATTCCTGCTTGCGCTTCTTCTAGTGAAACAAAGTTCCATTGAAAGCCATCGGTTACCTTAAGCTCTTCAACCAGATCATCTCCGGCCTGAAGTTGTTTTCCTTCATAATTAGCACCGACGTCTTGGTTGACCACAGCAACCGGTAACTCATTCATCTTGCCATACGGATCCCAGAATGCCTTTAGGAAGAATCCGCTATACATCACCGGAATAAATAGGATGGCAATCATCGGAATCAGCACCTTTGGATTTCTCAGTGCTGCGCCAAGATCCTTGGTAAATACGGATAATGATTTCATTCTGGTTCTCTCCTTATGAGCTTATGCTCTCTTTAAAATGCTTTGTTTGCGAAATATTACGTAACACTAGGTGACCACTTTCCCCATTCGGTCAATTCAGGGGATAAAAAAACGCCTCTCGGCTCTTCTTCAATGCCTATAACAGCTTGGAAATTGTTAAGGGAAAGCGAATCTGATCACGCCATCCCTACCCTGAATCAACGCTTACTGTGCCAATCCTTCGGCGAGAAACAAATGAAAGTACATCTTGATCTGTTCCTTGTCCAAGGGAGTATGTGTTTTATTCAGTTCAGCAGTCAATACAATATATAGCCTGAACATGACTACAGATACGATTTTAGGATCGCAAGGTTTGATTTCTCCCTTTTGGAGCGCTTGTTGCACCTCCCGTTCTAAATATTCTAAAACTAAGTTCTCGATCTTCTCGAGCCCTTCTCCTGCCTGCGGCGTTCCGAATTCGCGACTCTCCTGGGAAAGCTTGATGAATAGCTCCTGCTCACTTCGAAATTCCAGCAGGGCATCCAGCACACGATGCAGGTTATCAAAGAAAGGTCTGTCTCGCCTGATCTCGCGATCAGCAATCATCTTCATTTCTACCATCATATCGCGCAGGATCTCATCAAACAATTGCTCTTTGTTTGTAAAAAAGGTGTAGATGGTTCCTTTCCCAACATTTGCGATCTTAGCAACCTGATCCATGGTAGTCGCCTTATAGCCGAATAATGAAAAAGATTTTGCTGCGGCCTGAAGCACCTGCTGTCTTCGATCCACCACTGCCACCTGTGCTCACTTCCTTTCTCCAGAAAATATCATTACCGCTGACTATCTGACCACTTTACTAATCCGGTCAATTGGTCATTCATTACTTTAACATGAAGCCTTGCAGTTTGCAATACTTTAGAAAATCTTTTATTTTTTTATTTATTGCAGGGTTTTAACTTTCTATTTACGTCTTATTTGTATAATGTGATTAGAGAACAGTTTTCCCTCATCTATATTAAGAAGAAATTCCGCATTTCTATTGAAAAGGAAAGTAGCAGGTGAACTTATGCGAAAGAAAAGAGTACTGCTGTTTTCGGAAGGCTTCGGTACGGGCCACACAGGAGCAGCCTATGCTCTGGCCGAAGGAATAAAGCTGCTGAATCCGGATGTCCAGTGCCGAGTCATCGAGCTAGGTAAATTTCTTAACCCGATGGTCGCCCCATGGATTCTTTCCGCTTACCGAAAAACAGTTAGCAGCCAGCCTAAGCTGGTCGGCATGATGTATAAGACACAATATCATAAATCATTGAACCCGTTGACTAAGATGGCACTTCACCGGATTTTTTATACACATGCCTCTCAAGTGATCGAACAGCTAAAACCTGATTTGATTATTTGCACACATCCCATTCCGGCTGCTGTCATTTCCAGACTAAAACGTCGTGGATTGGAGGTTCCGCTGTATACGTTAATTACAGATTATGATGCACATGGTAGCTGGGTAAATTCCGAGGTCAATCGATATCTCGTCTCTACCCCACGCGTCAAATCAATTCTAACAGGCCGAGGGATTGCTCCTGAGCTTGTAACGGTCACCGGCATTCCTGTGCATCCGAAGTTCTGGGAACGATCCAACAAGACGCTGCTCCGTAAGGAACTAGGTCTAGCCGATATCCCTACTGTTCTTATAATGGGTGGAGGCTGGGGACTGATGTTCGGCAAAGAGATTATGAATTCACTCACAGCCAGAATGGATAACATCCAGCTCATCTTCTGTATGGGCAGTAACGAGAAGCTTATAGCCAAAATGAAGTCCAATCCAAGACTTAATCATCCTAACGTCAGGATTCTTGGATACACCAGTGAAATCAATAAACTGATGGATGCTTCCGACCTTCTAATCACAAAGCCTGGCGGTATGACCTGTACCGAAGGTCAGGCTAAAGGAATTCCAATGCTCTTCTATAAAGCTATTCCAGGTCAGGAAGAGAAAAACTGCCAATATTTCGTAGAGCTTGGACTAGCAGAGGTACTTGACTGTGAGGTAGTAAACAAATGGTTCTCTATGATGCTCCGTGAGTATTCTGTTCTCGAAGAGCAGCGTAAACGCCGTCTTGCCCCTGATAAACATCAACCGCAAAGTTGCGCGACTACCGTTCTGCAGATGTTAGGCAACCCCGCAGACAAAACAGCTGATATTAGAGGAGCAAGATCTCAAGCCCGAGGCGAAGAGGCTGTGTGCATTACACCATAAAACATCCCCACGAAGCGGAGCTTTTCTTCGATACGTAATCAGGTACTTTGTGAGGCCCCAATTATATGTAAAGAAAAGTAGATAGCCGGGAAAATCCCCGGCTATCTACTTTTTTGTGTAAACATGTGATCGGGATTTATTAAATCTCTATACTTTCACCAGCTTTAAGCGGGAACCCCTCTATCCCCTCTTGTCGCAGACGAGCACAGAAATCCTTAGCATCTTGGGCAATATCCGGAAATGTATTGTAATGAAGTGGGATGACCTTGTCCACTTGAAGCCAGCGCGCAGCAAGGAGCGCATCATCCGGTCCCATGGTCAGCATATCGCCAATTGGCAGAGCCGCCAAATCAATCGCAGTTCTTTCACCAATCAGACGCAGATCGCTGAATAGTGCGGTATCGCCTGCATGGAATAACGTCTTCCCCTCAATCGTCAATAAAATACCTGCGGGCTGTCCAGCATAAATCCAAACGTCGCCTTCCTGAATCGATGAGGAATGAAACGCCTGAGTATATTTAACGGTAATGGCATCATAAATATGACTGCCGCCTATATTCATATGTTTTACCTTGGCACCCTTCATTCGGCAGTATTCTGCAAGCTCAAAAACAGCAAAGATCGGACAATCATTCTGTTTGGCAATTTGCACAGCATCACCTAAATGATCCGAGTGACCGTGAGTCAGCAGGACAGCATCTACAGTAATGTCATCAGGTGAAATACCGGAGTTCGGATTTCCTGACAAAAAAGGGTCAATAATAACTTTCGCTTGCTCTGTTTCTACCAGCAGCGCTGAGTGTCCGTAATAAGTGATCTTCATGACAATTCTTCCACCTCCAGGGTTATATAGTCTAGTTTACCCTATAAATAGCTGAGGTTCACAGAATAGGTCAATTATTTATAAAACGTATGATTACCAATGGTCTTCACATACTCCTGCGAATGATGTACGGTAAGATCCTGCGCAAGCTTAAGTGATAGGAAAAAATAAGTATTATCAGGAACTTCCTTCACGCCAGAGAGCGCTGCGTTCACCGCTTTAATACTATCATCATTAGGTTTGACACGTTTAAGACGCCCGTTAGCTACAGGACTGAATTGATGCTTTTGATAAATGACCTTATATATCGTGTCGGGGAAATTGGCTGACCGCAGCCTATTCAGAACAACGTTGGCAACTGCCACCTTGCCCTGGTACGGTTCACCTTCCGCCTCTGCCATTACAATCTTTTGTAGCAGAAGCAGTTCTTCTTCGGATACTGCGTAGCGCCGGGTTGCTTTACTTTGCTGCTCCTGGCTTAATAGCTCGGTCCGAGAGAAGTATAATGTTGTGAGGGGATTTTTCTGAGATGCCGAGACTGTCTTAACTACAGTCTGAGCGCTCTTTTTCGCTGTCGCTTTCTGCGCAGCTGAATTAGATTGTGCTACATCAGCCTTTACCCGAACTATGGAAGCCTGCGATGTATTTTGTGGCTTTATTTTATTCTTACTAAGCCATTCTACACTCTGCTCTGGTTTCCAAGTGGAACTGAACAGATTAACTGTGTTGTAAAGCTTATTCGTTTGTGAAACTTTTGTAGTGCCCCTCGTCTTACTAGATTTTGATTCTTCTTGCAAATAATTAATTACCGATGCTCGGCTGGTGGATTGCAGCTTATCCATCTGCACACTATCTATTTTCCCCTCGGCAACCTGATTAGGCTGCATTAAGCTTATGGCAGAGAAACACACTAGTATAACGCCAACAAGCAACGCGATACAGCGGTTTTGTTTAAAGATTAACATGATATTCCTCCTATTTCACGGCACATTCCTATTGTATGTAACCGAAAACGGAAGCTTTGAAAACTTAAATACCGAATTTAAAATGTAATATTTTCAATCATTTCATACATAGGAATGGCATACATTCTGGTAGCATACAACACAAAACTATCAATCGTCCAGTCTCTATGAAAGATTTTCGATCTTTTTTCATCATCCAATTTCAGTAAGTTTTCCAGCAATTTATCATCAAATGAAATTTTTCCAAGGTACTTTCGAGCCACTGTGAGATGTGGTTTGTACTCCCTGGATTCGGCCGAAAAACCTAAAGGAAGTGTCGCAGCGTGTACTCTCGCAGCCAGTAAATTCAGCTCTTCTAATTCGCCGGAAACCCCTACCCATAAAACTTTTGGAGCCTTCGGTAGACCAAATGTATTCCATTTATCTAAGGATAGTTTGAAGGGGCGGCATTGCTCTGACATCTGCTTCAATGACCTGATTAAATCCGGGATTTTCGTCTTTGGGGTATCTCCTAAAAATTGCAGGGTAATATGATAATCCTCTGGATGAGTCCATTTTGCAAAATGAAACTTATGTGATAGGTTAGAGCACTCTTCTGCCACAACTTGTTGAAGTTCTGAAGGTAATTTCACAGCAATAAATAATCGTTCTGAATCTTTATCCGACACGTTAGCATCCATATCAATTTCACCTTCTCCTATAGATTTGGTATCCTTATCCTATAACATTATCCATTTTCATCAAACCTTATAGCAGGAGGAATACATCATGACTAAGTCCATAGTATGTTTACAACCACTTACAGCCGAACAACAAGAAAGGATTAAAGCAGCAGCCCCCGGTTATACATTCACACAAGGTGACGGCAAAAATCCGGATTTACAGCTGCTAGCTGATGCTGAAATCGTAATCGGCTGGGCTAAAGGCATCGCCGATACGCTTCTTCGTCCAGATTCGCCCCTTCGCTGGGTCCAATCCTGGTCAGCTGGAATTGAGAAACTCCCGTTAGAGCGTTTTAAGGAACGTGGAATCCTATTGACTAGTGGGAGCGGAGTGCATGCCGAGCCTATTTCTGCGGTAATTTTTGGTTTCATGCTTCTCTTCACACGTAATTTGCACACAGCCGTTCGCAATCAGATGAACCGTTACTGGAATTCTGACGGAAGTGAGAGTGAATTGTTCGGAAAAACAGCCGTTATTGTTGGAACTGGAGCCATCGGCAGCGAAACTGCCAGAATAGCTAAAGCATTCCGGATGAAGACGATCGGAGTAAGTCGCTCAGGCAAGCCACTCGCTGATTTTGATCAAGTATATACCACTGACCATCTGCCAGAAGCTGTGAGCCAAGGCGACTTCATCATCAATATACTCCCTATCACCGATGAAACTAAGCAATTATTTAACACTCCAATCTTTTCTGCCTTTAAACAAGGTTCCTATTACATTAACGTTGGACGTGGAGCGACTACTGATACTGAGGCTCTAATCCATGCACTGAATCGCGGTCAGCTTCGTGGTGCGGGATTGGATGTTTTCGAAACCGAACCCCTCCCGCAGGATCATCCGCTTTGGACTATGGAGCAGGTAGTCATCACTCCTCATTCTGCTGGCATAACCGATCAATACGCTAATCGAATCGTAAATATTTTTACCGAAAATATAAATTCCTATTTATCTACTGGCACTCCATCCCTAAATCTCGTTGATTACGCCCGCCAATATTAAATTTAGCATTTGATTATTAAGAACACTTGTTCTATAATAAAAAAATCCAGGAATCAAACATAAAGAGAGGTTAGCGAAATGGATGTTACTGTCACACAATACAATGAGGAATGGAATCTTATTTTCCAAGAAGAATCTCGTAAGATTAAAGAGATCTTCGCTGATGCACTTATTGATATTCACCATATTGGCAGCACTTCTGTTCCTGGGCTAAAAGCTAAACCAATCATTGATATGATGCCTGTTGAACGAAATATCCGAAGGACATTGAAGCCTATATGGATGGGAAAGAAGCATTTGTCACTGAACTAGAAAGAGCAGCGCTTGAATGGTATTCAAATCATTAACTATAAACTGATCATACAAAATAGTCCCTGCATGTCCATTAGACAATCCTAATGGACATGCAGGGACCCTTATTTCACACCTGGATCGCAGCGCTCTTAATTAGAAGCTATGATTTCGTCAATATAAGCTGTAGCGGTTCCACCCGTAGAAGGTGTAACAAACTGAATGCCAATGGCATCCACTTTTTTCAAATTATCAGGCGATAGATTGGAATTGTTGCTAAGATCAATCGTGAACTCCGTGAATCCATCCTGAGCAGCTATCTTCGCACCCGAATCGACCCATACTGCATAACCCCCTAATTGAAGAAACAGCTTGGCTTGGACATCAGGATGGTCAGAGAGTATTCTAACTTTAGCAGTAAGCTTGGAGAATAAGCTCAGATCAAGTGCAGCTACTTTTGTTGCTGCTATAAAAGGATCTTTATCTTCTCCATTCCATGCGAAATCAAGCTTCAAAGATTGATTACCTTCAGCATATACATCAGAAGATACTGTGGCTGTACCAGAATTAATAGACCAACCGTCGTTACCCGTCTCGAAGCCAAAGTGAACATCCGGGACAGCTTTCTCCAGAGATACTTCCTTCAAGTAAAGCTTCGCAGTTCCTCCATCATTGGAAACATCCTCAATTTTAATCCCAATCGTCTTTACAGCAGCCAAATCTACGCCCAAGCCTGCTGCTGCAGTCGGCAGTGAAATAGATAAGGTCGTATAGCCCTTAGAATCTATAGGCACAGGATCGCCGCTGTCGCTCCATTTCCAGTCCGCACCTGTCTTGATGAATAGACGCGCTTTAGCCGCACCACTCGAGAGCCTAACCTTAGCGCTGATCGTATCGAGCCCTGTAATATTCAGCTTCTCAGGATTAATAGCGAGTTCAAAGGATTCTTTGGAGCTGCCATTTGCATCATTGCCGGTATTAATCAAATCAAATTGTACACTTGCCGCTTCTTCATTGGCATCAAATGCTGGAGGTTGAGCGTTAGCGGACGAACCGCTTGTTGTAGCCCACCCTGTAATATCAGATGAGGTAGTGAAGGCGTATAACACGCCAGGCGCATGTCCCTGCGAACCTCCATTTTCTTCTCCCGACATATCCGGAAGTGTCCCGTCATAGACCGCTTGAATATCGTCAAAGTAGAGCGAACCTTCGTGGCTATGTCCGTCCATCGCATTCACATACAAATTGAAGCTCTGAACCTGCTTCAATCTTTCCTGTGTAAGCTCTCCCGCTTTTCCCCAGCTCATCTCCGTCAAATTCTTCAAACTTAATATTATTTTACCGTTCTTGTCTGGATTAATGACCGGATAAGCTTCGAAATATCCACCATCAATGACAAGCTGCACCACTAGCTTAAGCGGCTCACCTTTCTCAGCATAAGCGTTGTCTCCATCGGAAGCTACCCACATACTGAGTGCATTATAGTCGGACCAGTCCAGCGAACCCAGACTTTTACCTACTCCGGTATAACCTGCATTATTAATCGTATAGTGCAGTTTCATTCCGTAATCCCCGGATGCCTTATGCTCGGAGCTTAAAGATACGTTCACATCATCTCCGCCAGCCTTAGGATATTTGGCTACCAGCGCTTCATCACTTGAGCCATAAGATTCATAATTATCTACCAGTGCTTTGTCAGCAACAGGTGCAGTATACGTATTATAAAGACCGATATTATCTACATAGATCGGCAATTCACCTTCCACTTCCAAACCACTGCCAACCAGGGATATCGCTAGACCAGCGGCTTCGGCTGATTTAGCAGCATTATCCAGATCAACCGAAACATCAAATTTATAATATTGTGATCCACCCATGTTAACTTTCTCAAGGTCGGACAAAGATTTATAGGATGAGTCCATGCCATACTTTGTATCCCAATCTGGCGGCAGCTGAATCACACTGCGTACCGCAGCATTGTTAGCCTCATTCTGAGCAGCCTCCGGAATTAACACGGAGAACTTCACACGTGTAACTTGAGACAGATCCACCCCATCCAGTGCAAGATCATTCAATTGCAGCTTCAGTTCCTGCCAAGTATCCTCAGCAGACAGCCCTTCAGTAATGTTAATAACAAGCTTACCGTCAGCATCTAGTGACGCATGCTGCAAGACCGTCTTGATCGTCTCTGCGTTATTGGCGAGCCCTGACCAAGTACCATTATTTTGAATTTGCTCCAGATCCTTATCTGTATCAAAAGTGAGTACCTTTATCGGCGCTTCGCTGATTTTTAAGAACACTGAATTAGTTTGCGTAAGTGTAGATTCTCCAGTTCCATATGCTTTTACTGTAATCTCTTCTGAACTGCCATTCAGACCAGCTTCTGGCTGCCAGGAAGCGCTATAGTAACCGTCCGCACCTAGCGTCATTTCCACCTCCACTCCAGAATCACCCACAGTATAAGTCACTTTGCTAGGCACTGCATTTAATACTTTGGCCCGAATGACGGTTACAGCATCTGTTATTGTACTGATATTATTCGGAGTTACGATGTGGAGGAAAGGTTTCTTTCCTGCCACTTCAACCTCGAGATTGTACTTATTATCTTCTTTCACATCGCTCGCAAAAGCCGTGAAATCATCTTTATAGAAATTCACAAAATCAGGAAGCAACTCATGATCTGCTTTGTTAGGAACATTCTTATAAGGAACATACAGATTGTTACCTTCACCAAAGTTCGCCCAAGTCAGCATATATGATATTTTTGCCGCATCAGGGTCCGCCTTGATCGCATTCAATACTTTAGTAAACCATTCCAGCTCATTATTGCCTGTTGTTTTCATACCAGCAGCACTATAACCATACTCAGATAGGGTAACAATCTTACCTTTGTCTTGAGCAAGCTGAGAAATCATTTTAAGGTCTTTAACAAGACCACTCAGGAAAGCCTCCGAACCGGCATTCTCCTTGTTGTCATACTGATCCATTCCAAGAATATCAACAAATGAATCACCCGGATAAGTCGTTAAATATTCACTTTCATTTCCATTAAAAGATCCGTTTGGTGAGAATACATAAAGGAAGTTATGAACGCCTTTAACATCACGTAGATATTCAACTGTATATCTGTACAGTTCCGCGTATTCACTCTTTGTCGTTGTAGCCGCACCCCACCAGAACCAACCTCCATTTTGTTCGTGGAAAGGACGGAACAGCACTGGAATCAGGTTTCCATCGTCATCCTTAAGATTGTTCGCAAAATCAGAGATGCGATCCAGATATTTATTAAACTCTCCATTCCTATCTCCGCCCGGCAAAATACGTGATACTACGGAGTGCGTTGCTCCTTTGGAATTGCCTGTATCATTAAAGCTTCCCCCCGTAACAAAATTGTACGGATGTGTACTTAGCGTTACAATACCCCCCAAATCATGAGCCTGCTTCATGGCAGCTGATAACCCCAACCTACTCGCTTCATAATCTCCGCTAACGCCAGGAGGATTCTCATATCCATCTAAACTAAGAGTGTCCCAACCAAAAACCCCGGGATAATCACCAGTGGAGCTGTATACGTCAGAAATAACATTTTCGTTCTTATCCTTTCCGGCAAAAGAGACGGTAGTATCATGCTGATGACCGAACATCACTTGTTTACCGCTCATGCTATCCAGATAAGCAAATAACGATTTGGTAGCAGCCGATGCATCTACGTCAACGATATGAACACCAGCTTCCGGTGTTGCCGTTGGAGCAGCTGTTGCTGTAGGTTCCGGAGTAGCCGTCGGTACTGGCGTTGCTGCAGGCTCTACACTAGTACCACCTGAGCCCCCAGGCGCCGGTGTGCTTGTTCCCTGTTCTACAAGAACTCCATCCCTCACAGTGTATGTTCCTGCTACTAAAGTCACTCCATTTAAGACTACAGAGGAAGCACTTACTACAAGTTTGCTAATGGTACCTTTTGTTGTAATCAACGTTCCCGTTGCACCGTTACCAATCACAAGCTGATCGATTGTAGAACCTGAGCCTACTTCTATAATAGAAGCACTATCAATAGACAGTTGAGTGATGATCGTACGGCCCTCTATAACGACCCGAACTTTTCCTTCAGGACGATTCACTTTTACAGCAGCCAATTCAGAATTTTTTAAATGAATCGAATGCTCACCACCACCAGATATAAGTACATTTCCTTGTACAGTTACATTCTCCAAGAAACCCTCACCATTACCAATACCGGAGGTAAGATAAAGGTTGCCTGATGCAGCTATATTCTTTAGTTCAACCCCACTCTGGTTAATGACAACATTCCCTTGGATATCTCCCCCAGTGAATGTACCGGCTGTGTTGTAGTAGCCGCTAACCAATCTGTCAACGATAGTGACTACCTCTGCCCTTGTAATTGGGTCGCTCGGACGAAATGTACCATCTGGATAACCGGATAGAATTCCACTCAATGCTAGGGTAGCCCCTTTAGCGTAAGCGCTGATGGATGCTTGGTCTGTAAAGATACTCGCTTTAGTGTCAGGCTCTAGTGAAAAAACAGAAGCAATTAATGTTGCAGCATCCTGACGAGTTACTTCAGTATCCGCTTTCGCTTTATTATCAGGAAAACCTTTGTAATAGCCAGCTTGCTTCGCTATAGATAAAGCGCTTGCATACCAGGCTTTAGCGGGTACGTCCGAGAATGACATTTCCGAAAGAGTGCTAAATCCAAATAGCTTATTAATAATACTTACAAGCTCAGCACGCGTTACTTTATGATCCGGCTTAAAAGAGCCGTCCGGATAACCTTGAATAACACCATTACCCTGCCACTTCTCTAAACTTTCTCCAGCCCAGTGGGCCTTGAGGTTTTCATTTGTTTTTCCGTTAGCTAGCGCAGGCACAGCCATTGTAACGAGCATTACTGCTGTAAGAAATAGAGCAAAGCTTTTTTTGAACCTCTTCATTTGTTTTACCCTCCCGTTTTGTAAAGGTTTTCATTATTACTCAAGTAGAAGATTCGACTCCTTTATCAACCTCCCCATTTATTCCCAATAACAATTTAGTTATTATATTAGCATCAATATATTATAGTAACAATAACTTATTTTAATAAATAGCAATCTTTTTAGAAAAAGCACTGAATTTCAAGGTTTATAAGCATAAATATATTCGAATAAACAATAACAAAATACTAACAAAATATTTCCTGTTCTATAAAAACAAAAAAAAGGCCAGTTCCAATGAAATGGAGGCTGGCCTTAATTTAATCTTCTCTTTTATCTAATCCAAGTCATAAATCGATCCGACTTTCAACCCGTATAGCTCATTGTATATTTTCTCCGCAAAGGCATCCGTCATCCCTGCGATATAATCAATCACCATATGTTCCCACGTCCAAATAGGATTTGCTTGTTTCTGATCCTTCTCGAAGCGTTGCAGCCAGTCCGATGGAATAATGGCTTTGGATGTCTGCGGATCAAGAAAAGCTCCCCATAGACGGCGCAGAATCCATTCACTACGTTTCTGAAGCCGCTGTACTCGTAAATCACGAATCATCGTGACCCAAGCGAAGCTTTTTAGCACACTTACGGTCCGCAGCATATCCTCATCTTCTTTTCCTTCCTTTATAAAGGTGACCTTCTTCCAGTCTCCATCAGGAATCACCCCAAGACTTGCGACAAAGGTGCTGACCCAATAAGCCTTAACTTCACGCCGAGTTCTGGAATAGTCGTTCTCACAGGTTGGCATCTTTTCCATCCATACTCGAAGAAATGAACTAAGCACCTCTTCTACCTTAGCACGAATCCCGTCCTCCTCCCAACCCTTCCAGAAGAAATCCTCTAACGTTGTAATTTTCTCTACGATCAGCCGCTGAATATAGGAATCATGCATGAAGTGTTCATGCACTTCAATCTTTCCAGCCTTAATTCCATCCTCCAAATCATGTGCAGAATAAGCGATATCGTCGCAAAGGTCCATTAGCTGAGCTTCCAACGTTTTCTTACCTGCTGGAATTCCCCACTCTTTGCGAATCTCCGAAATATATGCCCATTCGTGAAGGTACATCCCCTTCTTCAGTGAGGTACCAGGAAACGGATATTTATTAATTCCGAGAAGCACAGCATCCGACAGATTTAAGCCATCAATATTCTCCCGCTTCTCCAGAAACATAATCAGCCGATAATTATGAGCATTTCCTTCAAAGTGCTCATAGCGCTGCTTCATCTGCTCATGAATGAGCAGCCTATCTGGACCTGTTGCTCCAGATTGCAGGGCAGCCTCATTCGTCTTCTTTTCAATAAGCTGGTCCAGAATGTTATCCAGTACCTCTTCCCCTTTATGCCCAAATGGAGGATGACCAAAATCATGAGCAATAGCCGCGCATTCTACGACCTCCGGATCAATTACAAGTCCTGGGTTCTCCGCTTTACTTGTCTCTACCTCTGGATAAGATCTAAGCAGACTTTTCGCTGCCTCACGAGCAATCTGAGCGACTTCAAGTGAATGAGTTAGACGCGTCCGGTAATAATCACCCGTGCCAGCCCCGAACACTTGAGATTTGCCTTGCAGCCTACGAAAAGTAGGCGAATGGATCAAGCGAGAATAATCACGCTCATAAGCAGCTCTCGACGTTTCTAGGCGGGTAATTTCCGGATATTGCCGGTGTTCTCTTTTTTCAATAAGTGTCATATTCCCACCCCTAACCAATTGTCTATATATTGAATTTCATTATAAGGCATTTTCATAACAATTTTCACATCAAAATACAAAATGCTATACCAATCCCAAACTGCAATGGAAGCAATCCACCAATCTAAAAGCCACTGAAATGGAGATATTAATCTTCGTAGGGAAAAAACATCTAGGAGGAATCCACTAAATGATTATGAAGAAATTGTCCGTAGCTCTTTTATCCACTTGCTTAATGCTATCCGTTGCTTCTGCGGCTTCCGCTTCTGCTGCACCAGTCGAAACGAAACATGAGAAAAAAATGATGCATGCTGAGAAAATGAAAAAAGAAAAAGAACATAAAATGCATGAAAAGAAAATGCATATGAAGAGCCACTCCACTAAAGGAATTCATGCAAAGAGCATGAAGGCTAAAAGCATTAACACTAAGAGCATTCAGATGAAAGCAACAAAAATGCCAAAAACAGGCCATGGCGGTGCTAGCGAACAAACTGAATAGGGAGGATGAAAGAGGGGAAATCCCCTCTTTCTTTTCTTAAACATGAAAAAATGGATCTCTTCATTAATCTTAACCTTCATCACTCTAACTACTGTCAGTTGTACTGACTCACATTCGCAGGAAAGCAGACCAGAAACGAAGTCACTACAAATACAGCAGCAAGAAACGATAACGCCTACTAAAGCCATTCAAAAGATCGATATTAAACCATCATTACCCAAACCTATCCTGCCTACTCAGCTTAGCATTCCAGCTATTAAAGTAAGCGCCAAAATAGAGACCGTTACGTTGCTTCCAGATGGACAAATGGACGTCCCTAAGGACAGCAATATTGCAGGAATTCTGTATCCAGGAATATTGCCAGGCGCTAAGGGAAATGTGATTTTAGACGGGCATGTGGATAGTTATATAGGTCCAGCTATTTTTTTCAACCTCAAAAAGCTTAAGCACGGTGATGAAATTACGGTATCCAATGCGGACGGGCGAAAACTAACTTATAGTGTAGAGTCTGTAGAAATCTTCACCACTGCTGAAGCACCCTTGGAACGAATCTTCGGTAAGTCTACTGAAGCCAGAATGAATCTTATTACTTGTACAGGGAGATATAGCAGAAAGAAGAAAGAACATGAAAAAAGACTGATTGTCTTTACAAAACTGAAACTATGAATATTTTGACCCTCCAAAGGAGCATTCTAAAATAAAAAAAACAGGTGAATTCATGAAAACTAGCAGCAAAATTATGATGACTACCCTCTCTCTCTTGTTATGCTTCACGAACTCCGCGCTAGGTAGCCCGAGCAAGAACCGCGACTACTACGAAAAAAGAGGAGACATGATTTGGGAAGTACATACTAACCAAAAAGTGATTGCATTAACGTTTGATGACGGTCCCGACCCTTCTGAAACCGATCAAATATTAAAGGTATTGAGTCAATATCATGCGAAATGCACCTTCTTTGCCATAGGAAAAAGAATTGCAGCGTATCCAGATGTGGCGAAACGAGTCATTTCCGAAGGACATGAATTAGCTAACCATACCTACAATCACGTTTATTTTAGAAAACCTATTAATAAAGCCCAGTTTGAGCGGGAGCTTAATTTAACCGAAGAAGAAATCATCAAGGTTTCTGGAAAGCATAGCGCTTTGTTCAGACCCCCGGGTGGCATGTATGACGAGACGCTAGTTGATACTTCAAATAATATGGGCCTAAAGCCAATTTTATGGTCCTGGCATCAAGATACTCGTGACTGGAATCGCCCTGGCGTGCAGAGTATCGCGAACAAGGTTATTCGAAATGCACATAATGGTGATATCGTCCTGTTTCATGATCATGTGCATGGACAATCTCAAACCAGAGAAGCGCTCAAAATTATTTTGCCGGAATTAGAAAAGCAAGGTTTTCGATTTGTCACCGTTTCAGAATTAATCAAATTATCCAATACACAGCAAGCTGGTAAACCACAGTAGCCTAATTGCACAGGACTTCAAAATAAGGTAGTCTTGTCCTATTATGAAGTTCTGGAGGCTTTTGTCATGTCTGATAACACATCCTATACGACTGAGGAAATTGCCCGTTTACTGAAGATCTCGAAATTAAAAGTATATGATCTGATTAAAAAAGGGGAGCTTCCCTCCTACCGTGTAGGAAAACAGATGCGTGTGGATCAATCCGATTTAGAAGCCTACAAACAGAATGCTCGAAATGGAATGACCCTATCGACATCGCCGCTCACTTTTGCTGGAGCAAATCTAACACAAGCTGCCACACATTCTGGCCAATTTAATAGTAAAGCTACAGGACACAGCCTTGTGATTACAGGTCAGGATATGTCACTCGATATTCTAGCGACCTATTTGGAGCGTTGTTTGCCCACTGAGCGCCCTCTTCGTTCTTACGCTGGCAGTCTAGATAGTCTGATTGCCATGTATCAGGGCGAATCGGACATCGTCAGTACGCATCTGCTCGACGGGGATACTGGAGAATATAACCTTCCCTATATCCGTAAAATACTTGTGGGGTTCTCTTATGTTGTAGTCCGTCTGTTGACCCGAAGTGCAGGATTGTATGTTCAAAAGGGGAATCCTAGAGGTCTCCATGAATGGTCTCATTTACAACAGGATGGACTTAAACTGATTAATAGAGAACGAGGCGCTGGTGCACGTGTGTTATTGGATGAACAACTCCGATTGCACGGCATTCCTGCTGCAAGCCTATCTGGATATGAGCAGGAGGAGAATAGCCATTTAGCGGTCGCGGGTAAAGTCGCAAGAGGCGAAGCTGATGTGGCCATTGGTACCGAAAAAGCTGCTAAGATTGTCGATGGCATTGATTTCATTCCCTTGATTCAGGAGTCTTACGATCTAGTGATGCTTAAGAAACCGGAGCATGAGCAATGGATCGCCACCGTGATTGATATTTTACGCTCGCCAGCCTTTCAAAGTGAGCTTGGGTCCATTCACGGATATGATCTCACGCAAACCGGGATGATTATTTATGAGACCTGATGAGTCGCTGACTTACTTAACTGTATAGCGAGCAATCGAAATCTGCGTTGGTGCAGTGCGTCGAGCAGTGCGGAGCATGCGGCGGAGGAACATTTAGTTGTATTTCGTACAACTACAATCCTGCTAATAACTCGCAAAATAGATATAACTGTATTTAGTACACCTATTTCACTTGATTTCTCCCCTATACGGGATTTTTCTAGTTTTTAGTTGTATAGAATACAGTTAAAATCTAAATAATCCCTTTTTCATCCGAAATAAGTGTACAGAATGCAATTATCTCAAAGGTTCTTCAATATTTGTGCTATAGATCTGCGCTGACGAGCTTCTGCTGAAGATTCATACTAAAAATAGCGATTTACAAAAAACACCAGCCAACGTTTCTCCATTCCTCGGAGAATCACTGGCTGGTGTTTTTAAGTACGCCGGTTCACAAACATCAACATTACAGCAGACATAACAATAATAGAGCACACCCACATCCAAGCAAGAGTCATGTTGCCGCCATCTACCGCAACATAGATCGCTGTAGGCACTGTCTGCGTGCGGCCAGGAATATTCCCGGCAACCATGATCGTAGCGCCGAACTCTCCTAAACCACGAGCAAAGCCGAGAACGTACCCTGCAGCGAGTGAACGGCCTGCAAGGGGCAATGTGACATAACGAAGTACTTGCAACTCGCTTGCTCCCTGCGCACGCGCCGCATCCTCAAGATCCGGTTCCACGCCTTCAAAGCCCGCCTTCACTGTGCGATAAACGAGAGGAAAAGCGACGACAACCGCGGCGATAACCGCAGCCCCCCATGTGAAAAGGATCGTATGCTCCGTCATCTGTTCATACCATCTGCCAATCCAGCTGCGGCGACCTAAGACGACCAACAGCACAAATCCGACAACTGTCGGCGGCAACACAAGTGGAAGCAGCATTACAGTCTCGACCAAGCTATAACCAGGGAATTTACGACCCGCCATAGCCTTGGCTGCAGCCGTTGCCAGAATAAAAACAATGATGCTGGTAAGTACTGATATTTTTACGGAAAGCCATACCGGGGCGAAGAAATCAGTCCAGTTTATTTCCATCCTTAACCACCCCGCTTCTACTTATGATCTCTTATTAAGGAAGCAAGAAGCCATAGCTTGCAAAAATATCACTAGCTTCCTTACTCTGAAGATAACTGTACAGTTCCTTGGCTTCCTTCTGATTCTTCGAATCCTTCACGATACCCGCCGGATAATTAATGGCTTTGTGGACATGCGGGCCAACAGTAAGGGCGATCTTCGTCTTTTTTGAAGTCAACGCATCTGTCTTATATACAAAGCCTGCATCGACATTCCCCGTTTCGACGTAGGACAGAACCTGACGTACATCCTTCGCAAATACAAGTTTGTTTTGCAGCGTATCCCATACCTTCTTCGCAGTTAACGATTGCTGAGCATATTGGCCAGCGGGCACAGATTCAGGCTGCCCTACCGCTACCTTCTTAAAGGATTTATCCGTAAGTTGAGTGATCGTATTTAATGAAGCTTTTGAATTCGAAGGTACGACAAGAACCAACTGATTCTTAAGCAGAACCTTATGGTCAGAGATCAGTCCAGCATCCACTAACGCATTCATCTGTTTATCCCCTGCAGAGAAGAACAGATCAGCCGGAGCACCTTGCTCAATCTGCTTCTGTAATGTGCCAGATGCAGCATAATTAAAGACTAAATCAATATCGGGATGTTTCTTCTCATAGAGAAGCGCCATTTTATCTAAGCTATCTTGCAAGCTGGCTGCAGCGGATACTATAATTTCTGTCTTCTTGGCGGCTGCCTCTACCTCCACCACTGCGCCCGCAGATAAATTCACAACCAAAAAAATTGCTAATACACCAAAGATTCTGATTGACCATTTCTTAGACATTTCCATTCCTCCCATTTTCACATATATATGTAGATGCTATTCTAGCATACGTTTTTTCGATTTTCTATAGATTGAGTTGTGTTTAGATATGTTTAGTTATATATTGTTATAATTAGATAGTTAGAAATGAGTACATCTTCGACTTACTCGCAAAAAAAGGATGCCTCCGGCAACCATTTAAATGGTTGCACAAGCACCCCATCTTTCGAATTGAACGAAGGTCAAATGAGCGTGTCACTACTTATAGTGCGAGCTCCATTTTTCCAACTGCTGCCTGATTACTTCACGATAATAGTACGGTTCAATGATTTCCGCTTCCTCTTCGAATCTCTTAATCCAGCGGACAAATCCTATATCTTGTTCCACTGCAACTTTAAAGTGAAAACATCTAGATTGACGATCCACTTTACTTGGCCTAAAAGGTAATTCGTCCTTCTTAATTCCTTCCATTACCCGTTCCGAGAATTTCACTTTAAATTCTACCTGTAAACTATCCCTATCTAGTGACCATTTCTGCTTCATAAAGGCTTGCACATCAAACGCTTCCTTCGAAAAAAAACGATTTAATGGCTTCACATTAGAAAAATCGTTGATATGATATGTACGAATAACACCCTGACGATGACAAAATCCAATGAGATGAAAACGACTTTCCAGCGGGACCAGACAATAAGGATCAATGGTGATCCCTTTCTCTTCTAATGCATTCTCACTATAATTCGCTAGAATACTCTTTTGTTTTAATAAAGCCTCCAGGATCGGAGTAAGAAATGAGTGTTGTTCCATATGTGAACTGTTTCTTGTTCTTTCTGCCCACCCCACCCCTACTTCTCTTCTTGCACGTTCTATTGATTCTTCTCTCTCTGCCTTACGTTTATATTCAGCTGCGACTATTTTTTCATACGCGCTTTCAAAATCTATGGGTAATGCTGGTTTTATATCTTCCATAATATAGCGTAATTGCGAAAATGCGTTTGCTTCTTCTTCCGACCAATCCAAGGGATAGAGTGCAAAATTTCCAATAAAAGCATAACCTTTTCCATGCCCCAGGTGGGTTATGGGAATATGCATGGCACTAAGCGCGTCCATATCCCGGTAAATCGTTCTCTCGCTGTTGCCGCAGCGTTCCGCCAATTCACGGGCTAATATCCCTGGCTTGGCTTGAACAAGTGTAATAATGCGCATCAGTCGGATTAATCGGTCTGTCATATTCAGTTCCCCTTGATTTATGGTTAAATAGACCCATTATTTTATGAAAAAAAGTAAAATTGTGATAGAACTTTTTTACTATGTTACCACATTTTATATTACAATTCTTCTTATAATTTTCCGCCGAATCCGCTGAAAAATCCAATTTATGTATAGGTCTTTTTTCGCTTATATGCATCCTCGTGCAGTGAGTCCTATATTAAATTCCACCAACGGCTTTACTTCGTTGCTGATGCTCGAACCCGATCTGTTTATATAACATTTCAGCCTCTTTAAGCAGCAAAGGATCTCCAGAGCGTACTGCGAGTAGCAACATCTTATCCGCATGCCGATTGAGCATTTCGTGAGCTTCACTATGCTGGCCTTTACTTCGTAGTGCCTCTGCTTCTTCAACCGTTTCAGCCGTCTTCAACAATTCCAGATGCTTCTCAACATAAAAGCAGCAAGTATCGCTCAGAATGCGCGTATGATGCGCGTACTCCAGTTCAAGTACCTTCACGGGAAGTTCACGAACGCGCTCTACGGTTGGTTTTTTATACTTCCACTGTAGGGATAATGCTTCATACTTACCTGCTACAGAACTAGAAGTAGTGAACTCCAATCCTATGAATTTGCGTTGTCCTGTTTTTATTTTTCCTAGTTTAAGCAAGAGAGAATTTCCTTCCCCTACCTCCATTTCACATCCATAACAGCGCTTAAAAGTTACATGTGGCTCAAGCCAAACTCGTAGTTCAATATCACGTGCAACCACTTTGTGGCTGCTTGGTCGGCTATTTTCTGAAGGCAAATTTCCTTTCCATTCGACAAGTAAAACTACATCACGATTTCCACCTGCAAAAATACGATCTTGACCCCACGTAAATATAGGAGTAATACTTTCCATCATATTTTCCACCTCTTTCTTATTTTGGGTCTTCTATTAATGTACCAATAATGGCGGACAACTCCATGTCATGGAATGTATGTTCGGTTCTATATTATCGACAAAAAAAGAGCCATTCTACATACTAAGTAGACTGACTCTCGCAAAAACAGCCCCTTTTGTCTGTTTATGACGAAAATTTTATATTTTTAACTTTAACGACTCTGAAGTTTAGGCTGCACTCGCTCCCGCTTAAAAAATAGTCCCAGCGCCCATTTGGCGCAAAGCAGAGAAAATATAAAAAATAGGATGGCCCAAAATATGGCCGGCACCGATGTCATCCTTGCCAGGTTACTGGCATCTCCCGCACGAGATGGGGATACAACGGCCGCATATACGAGAAATAAACTTCCCATTACAGACTCTTCCAAGGTCAAAAAAGCTAATAACAAATAATAATATTTGCTGGCCTTTTTCCACACCACCAGCATTAAAATATTCAGCGTAATAAACCCGCCTAACCACATCATTCCGAAGCTTCCCCGCACGTACATTACCAGCATAATCAATGCTACTGTAGTAGCTAAAATAAGTCCCCAATCATGCCGTCCTTTACTGTAGAGATAGAAGAGCAGCAATGCAAATAAAGAAGCCAGCACATACCCGGATAACGACACTAGTATCGCTCTGCCTCCATCTTGAATGGCTGAATAGGTGACCCCACTATGATTTGCATATAGCTCAATCCGTAGCACACTGCCAGACAGCAGTAGAGTCACCAGCGCATGACCAAATTCATGAATCATCGTGTCCAAATTCCGAAACAAAGATGAGAATGGAATCAACCTCGTCAAAAAAGCAGATCCGACCAAAAATAACATTGTCTTAAGCCATTTATTCATTCCGTAGCAGCCCCTTTCCGTCCAAAGTATACGATAAATAGTCCCTCTTCTCAATCATGTAGAGCACAGCCTTGTTGTTCTTCACAAGGATGTGTAACCTCACTTCAAGCAGGCAAATATTACTGATCCAAGAAGCCCTATTCACGTTTAGCGTACGCTGTCAGAAGCTGTCAAGCTGTGTTAAAATAAAAGAAATACAAGCCTAAATTGGGTGGTGATTATATAGATGAAACAACGTAAATACCGTAAATATCTACAGCTGTTATGTTCGCTCCTGCTTCTGCTGACCCTTTCCATATCTCTTCCGGCCCCAGTAGCAAAAGCCAATATATTCAGTGATATCTATAATGGATTCAAAAGCTTCTCTGAGCTTCCGAATGAAGTCAATGAATTGAAAGAAGGATTTCAGCAGACAGCTGAAGAGCTACAACAGGCGAAAGATAAGCTTACGAATACCATGCAGGAAATGGAGGCCTACCGGACACAGAACGAAGCCCTGCAGGAGCAGAATCGCCAACTAACGCAAATGGTGGATGAGTTGCAAAATGACCGGACGGCACGCGAAGAATATTATCATAAAATCAAAGTGACTATTTTTACGGGGATTGGTCTAATTCTGGGGTATTTTATACTCATCCGTATTGTTCGTTTCAGCATGCTTCACCGTTCTAGAAAAGGAGACCGCTTGCGCTAAGCTTGAACATTCAGTAAAGATCACGTCTACAGCATGAGGGAGATGAAATATGAACATCGATGTCCAAGATGAAAGCGACAGCGGGAGCGGACAAGCCGTAGCCTTCACCCTTGGGGAGAAGGAAGAGGTTCATGTGCTGCACCCACAGCAAATTATCGCTTATCAAGGACCTGCCACTGGACGGGCGGACAGATTTATGGATGTAAAGGGCATCTATCGCAAGCGAAAATTGATTCGTTCGGATATGTCTGGTCCTTGCCATTTTGTCGCAGCCCTTCCACCAGGTTATCGGGTAAAGATTCTGCAGCTTGATGGAAAGAGCGATTTATTGTACGACTTTAAACATCTCTTCTTCTACAGCAAGGGAGTTACGATGGATACACGAGTGCTAAGTATGAAGAATGTGCTCGTTACACGTGATATTGTGAAAGTGAAATTTACGGGTAACGGCATCATTGGCATATTGACCGAAGGTACGGTATGTGAAGCTGAGCTTCATCCTTACAACCCGCTCTATGTGGATGCAGGCAGCATTATTGCCTATCCTGAGAATGCGAAGCTGGAGCTTACCGTTTACGGCAACCATTTAGCTAGCCAGCATATGAGCTATCACTGGAAGATGACGGGCCACGGCCCTGTGTTGTTTCAGGCCGGACGCCAGAATCGCCGATTTGAAAGAGATAATAACGATGATGGAATTATTAAACGATTTCTGCGCGAAGCCGTGCCATTTGGTGGAGTATTTATTAAATAGAATGCTTCAAAAAAAGAGCGCCATGCGTTAACCATACGCAGGCGCTCTTTGTGTATTCTATCCTATAAGGATGTTGTCTTAGCCGATAAAGGCATTCAGCATCCAAGCATGTTTCTCAATGCTGCTTCTGATGCCAATCAGCAGATCTGCAGTTGGTTGATCGCTCAATTCTTCAGCAGTAGCAATTGCATCTTGCAGTTCTTTAGCAACAGTCTTAAAATCTCTCACGAGCTCAAGTACCATACCTTTAGCATCTTCGCCGCCACGAGCTTCTTGTAAGTCGGACAATTCAAGATATTGCTTCATTGTGGAGGCTGGTTGTCCACCAATAGAAAGCAAACGCTCAGCTAAATCATCTGCATAACCCGCAGCTTCATTGTATAGCTCTTCAAACTTCTCATGCAATGTGAAGAATTGAGATCCGCTAACATACCAGTGATAGTGATGAAGCTTTACTCCGAGCAGGAACCAGTTCGCAGTTTGGCGGTTCAAAGCAGCTTGCAGTTCAGTATGGTTCTTTAATTGTGTTGTCATTAATAAAACCTCCTATGGTTCATTTATTATAATTGTATTTAGACTCGTTCTAAATCTATATACAATTTAACACACTCATTCGTATTTTGCAACTATTCTGGAGATTATATGTTGTGCCGATTCTAGCACAGCTTATGTTATGAAGCCTATTATGTGTGTCACACTTTGGTAAAGAGTCTCTTCTCTAGATTAGAGAAACATCCTCCTCCGCGGTCTTTCCTTTCCTGCTGCGGAAGAAAGCCCTCATCTCATCTCGCTTACTCTTTGGACTTAGGACGTACACAGTATCCCCAGGCTCAATAACAGTACTGCCATGCGGAGTGACAATCTTTTTATTGCGGATAATGGCCGTAAATAAGATATCATCCGGCAGACCTATTTCTGAAATCTTCTGTCCAGCAATCGGCATATAAGGATTAATTCCAATATGGTTAAACTCCGAGTCTGTCTTGCCAAGAGCCACAAGCTCCATCAGGGAAGGCTGATCTGAATCTTCTTGCCCCACAAGCTTCAATCGGGATGCTAACGGGGATATACTAGTACCCTGAATCACCGCCGAGGTCAGTACGACAAAGAAAACAACATTAAAGAATAGTCGTCCATGAGGCAGGTCAGCCAGCAGCGGATAAGTCGCTAACACAATCGGAACGGCTCCACGAAGTCCTGCCCAAGAAATCAAAGTCTTCTCGCGGATCGTAAATTTGGAAAAGTGCAGGCTTATAAATACACCGATTGGTCTAGCTACAACCATCAGAATAACGGACAACAAGATACCTTGCCATGCCACTTCCGCCAGCTCCTGTGGAAATACTAACAAACCCAGCAGAATGAACATAAATATTTGCATCATCCAAGCAAAGCCATGACTAAAATTCATAATGGTACGGTGATACATGAGCTCGGAATTCCCAAGCGTAAGGCCCATAACATAAACAGCCAGCAGCCCGCTGCTATGTACCCATGCAGATAAACCATAGGTCAGAACAGCAAAGCCAATCGCCATTACTGGATAAAGACCTGTGGAATCCAGGTTAATTCGATTGATACAGAAAACTGCGATCTTCCCCAGCACAAAACCCAGTACTAAGCCAATGCCCATCTCCCATATAAAAGACAACAGAAGCCCCCATATCGCCATATCCGGATGCTGTATCCATTCGATTAGCGAGACTGTCAAGAACACCGCCATTGGATCGTTGCTTCCTGATTCTGCTTCTAACGTCGAGGTTAGACGTTTATCAATGTTCTTACCGCCGAGTACCGAGAAAACTGCAGCCGCATCTGTCGATCCAACGATCGCTCCAAACAGAAAGCTTTCCGGCCATGACACATCAAGGATTAGCTTAGCAAATACCCCTACAATGACCGTCGTCATGATTACGCCTACCGTTGATAAGGATAATGCTGGCCGAATAACAGGTTTAATATCCTTAATATTCGTCTGCATGCCACCTTCGAATAATATGACAACCAGCGCGAAGATCCCGGCCATTTGCGTTAAGGAAGCATTGTTAAAAAAAACAAATTGGCTTAGCACCATCCCCGCAGCAAGAAACAGCACTAAAGCTGGCATTCCAAATTTAGTGGAGAACTTGGTGGAAAATACGCCTACAAGCAGGAGTGCTGCCAGTAATAATATAATATTATCTGCAAGTTGGGACACCGATTATTCACTTCCCTTTCTCTTCTAGCTTTAAAATATAAGAAGCTTCCTTATTTATGTACTTTATTACCCTTTTCGATATCCTTTTGAGACATTGAATAATATAAACAAGATTGGAGATTTCATTCCCCGGGCCTTATACTTTATGTAAATGCTTTCTCCCCATCGTCTGTACATATAGGAGGTTGAATGTTATGCAATTGAGATTAATTAAACCTGCGGAGCTAGACCAAGCGGCTCGGCTCGCAGATTCTGTCTTTCGTGAACCGGGTGCCACTTCAATGAAAGAGCTGTTTCCACTTATTTTCCGCCCTGGACTCAGTCATTCCTACGCGGCGATTGCCGATGACGGAACGGTTGCTGCTTTTATGGGACTCGTACCCTCTACGATCAAAACTGGAGATACTTTCCTGAATGTATTCTCCATAGGTGCTGTCTGCACCGATCCCGCTTTTCGTGGCCAAGGGCTGGCGGGCCAACTTCTGCAGCTATGCCAGAGTCACGCTGCCGAGGCCGAGGCATCGCTGATTTTTGTCTCGGGTGATCGTTCGTTATACACCCGAGCAGGGTGCGTACCGTTCGGAGGTACGCAATTTGCCGAGCTGAACGCAAGCTCGGCTCAGGCACTTGCAGCCGCAGCAGGCGAAGAATGGACGCTGCGGCCAATGCAGCCGGGCGACTTCTTCGCCGTCTACCGGCTGCTCAATGAACGCGAAGCCGGACATGTGTACAGTCCGGGTGAGCTGGCGCTGCTGCTGGGGACCGGGGCTTACGCGGGTGTGATGGGCTTAGCCCAGCGCACACTCGTAGCCGTTCGGGACGGCAGCATCGAGGGGTTCGCCGCGGTGGCTGTGCCCGTGGCGGCAGAGGTGCCAGCGCCGAACACGGCGACGGCGGTGGAATGGGCCGGCCAGCCGAGCGCGGTAGCGGCATTGCTGGCCAAGGCGGGCTTGTGCGGCGGCGTTGGTGCGCTGCAAGTGCCTGTGCCGTGGCAGGAGCGCGGCTTGCTCGCGCTCTTGCGGGACGCCGGCGCCTCTTTAAGCGCCGGCGCGAACAGCGGAACGGTCTGCATCGCAGACCGGGAAGCGCTTTTGCGGCAGACCGAAGGCTGCCGCAAGGGCCACGACTTGTCGTCCGTGCAGGACGACAAGGAGCTGATCTCGCTGCTCTTTGATCCAGCGAGCCCGCTTCACAGCTCTGATTCCTCGGGGGAATCAGAGGCAATTCCCTTGCCGTATATGTCTGGTCTACGTTTCATTTGACGGATTTAAACAATAAAACGGAAACCGTCCTTTTAGGGACGGTTTCCGTTTCTGCAAGAAAGAGAAGGATAATTAATGCCGTGGAACATATACATTCTGATCTACAAGCAAAATCACCCTCGCAGGTGAATAAGCCTCTGTTAACTTAACATTGGAGTGTACGAGGCAATCATTGTTGTACCTTTTGTAAAATTTCATATCCCAAACTCCCCCACCTTCTGCACTCAGTCTAAGAAATTGTGATGGGGCGTTGGGGAGGGAGTTTTATGGGGAAAAACTCCCTCTATCTAGGATGATTTCCTCACAATTGCCCAGTTATGCGGAATTTCTCCCTATAATACGGAGGATTTTCTAAAAGACAGCGATATCCGCTGGAATACAGGGAGAAATTCCCTATATTCCACCTGTTCAACCCTAAAACACAAAATTTATAGGGAAGAATTCCCTATTCCATTGTAGATCTATCTCACAGTTATTTAGTGTGCGCTATATACGATTATATAAATTCAAAGGATTGCTTATTCTCTGGAGTACACCTGTAACTCTTGAATAGACCAATAATTTCCGCCGGCTGCGGTCTGTACAATTTTGATATACCGTGTCTTTACCTTAGAAAAGGATATCTTCGTAAGCTCTTTTGTGCCTTTTCCAGAGGTGAGTTTGTTCCAGTTTTGAGCATCGTCAGAAATATAAACTACATATTCTCTTGGATAATCAAAAGGAGATAGCGTGCTGTCCAAATCTATTCTTTCAATTTCATGTGCTACACCCAGATCAATCTGAAAATACTCTCCAGAAACCTGATGTTTTCCAGTGTCCCAGCGCGTACGCCGATCCCCATCGATGGCAAGACTTGGAGCCGATGCCACCGTATTCACATTTGAGGATACCTTCCATTTAGTACGATCCAGAGGAACCAGTCCGGTGGCTGTGATCTGAACTTTATCGGACAGTAAATTGGAGCCGGATACCCTTACCGCGTAGGTATATAAAGTTCCTTCATGTAAATTATGATCCGTGTACTCTGTTAGCTTCACATCAGTAGCGATCACTTTCATTTCCCCACCGCTACCATCAGCTCTAAGTAACTCGTAGCTTGCTCCTGGTGCCTCCAACCAATGTAATTTTACAGATAAACCTTTTGTTGCTGCGGCTTTGAATCCTTTAGGTGCCGACGGCTTTACTTCAGAGGAGAGCTGCAAAATGTACTGCACAGCCTCTCCTGGAGCAAGTGTCTCCGTAAAGGTTAACGTGGGAGTAGCCTTTTTCCCTGTTATATAACTTCTTGCTTTTTCATACGTATCCCCGTTTCCAAAACGCTCCCCTTCATACACACCGTTTTTCGGCATAGTCACATTTACACTCACGGTCTGTGGGGTAGACTCAAAGTTAACGAAATTAACCAATATCTTATTTGAGGTCGCTCCGCTACCCGCAAGAGGTTTTAATGTAGAAGTATCCACGGCGCGAACATAAACCAGCTTGTCGGCTAACACATCCTTGTTTGCAACTTGGTAAGTTAATGGAGCTCCATGCGTAGCATAAGCAAGACTGAGCCTTCTCATAATGCTGACACGTGAATCCTCGTTCTCTTTTGTATAGTAAATCTCTGTGGTTGCCGGATCATGCTCTTCTAAATTAAACCCGTATTTGAATAAACTGAAATCTTTAAAAAAAGCAGCATGTTGCACAAACATATCCGCATAACCAATATGCGCACGCATGATCCGGTCGAATACAGCCGCTGTCCGCTCCGTTGCCCCGTATTGATAGGCATCCACATGACTGTCCGAGGTACCAAATTCAGTGGTCAGCATTTTTTTGCCGAGCCCATTGTCTGCACCATCGAAGGTCTTCAAATTCTCAGTAAAGCTTCCCCCATTGCTAAAAATATAAGAGTCGCCGTAGGAATGTCCATTGGTCAAATCCGTGACCTTCTCCAGCTCCATACGCTGCTCTGGATCTCGTTCCCAGCCATCCGGATCTCCACATTCCTTCCCAGTTCCCTTCTGATTACCACAGGAATCCTCACTGTAGCTCGGCCAATACGCCCAGCCTGGAGCAACTGTTTGTAAATGGGGCGCGATTTGCTTGCCCTTTTTATTTAGCCAGTCCGCAATCGCCAAGTTAACTGCCTTAGAACGATTGAATAATCCTGGCTCATTATCTACCTCATAATATTGAAAATAGGGGCTATATTGTTCAAAATAATCTGTCAGCTTTTTCTCCGCATCAGCAGGCAACGATCCATCTGCCTTAAGCTTAATATCACCAGTATGCAAATACAGCGCAACCGCCTGCATGTTGTAATCCTGCAATACCTTGTAATATTCCATCATATCTGAGCAGGATCTCCCGACATCACTGGCACAGCTAGTACGCATCACATTACCGCTATAAGCCATCCCTAACCATTTGATAACATAAGGCAAATGCGTAACCGCACCTTCATCAAAATAAAATTGCTTATTATTCACTACTGTGCCGGTCAGTGTATAGCTGCCATGAATAGGCTCGGAAATTGGAGCGTTAAGAGATTCTAAACGGAGATTATCCCAAGTCCACCAAGAATATTCGTCTTCTTTGTCACTGCAATATAAACAGCGAACCGTTTGCAGCTTCAATTCGTTCGTTCCCAGCTTCAATTGCTCCTTGGGAATGTATAATTCATAGGACTTTTGAAAGCTATATTCACTTTCTGTGCCCGATACGCCAGCAATTTGAATGATCCCCGACAATTGATGATTGGAGAACACACTCATTTGCGGCACGGATTTATAAGCATTCAGAATACCTACGCTAAATAAGACCCCATTCTCCGGGATCTTATTTAGCTGATAAGTGATCGTTAATTCCGGCTGGGTCTTTCCATTCAAGCCTGCAGGCAAGCTCTGAAGAGCCGATAGTTTGAGTGCTGAAGAAGGAACATTAAATACCTTCTTACTGCCGGAAGTGCCACTCGCAGCGAATTCAGCTGCTGAGCCATCATGTTGTCCCAGATTCCAGATCACAGTACCATCCGGTATTTCTGCTGCAGCATCAGTTCCTGTAGATAGTCTCGGTATATTGGCACCTACCTTATAATCATTCGTCTTATTCGTTCCGAAAACTGAGACAGACAACAGAAACAAGACGGTTAATGCGGCGAATTTCAGTAATAACAGTAATGGTTTGTTTGTAGATATTCTATTTTTTCCATTAGATATTCTCCTCGTTATTCCCATCCATAGGTCCTCTCTTTCTTCCGGAATGTCTAACCCTATCATTTCATTAGATTAAGGAAGGAACAATGCTCCTTGTGGAATTACCTGCTGCTTCTGGCTTGAACTCTCCCACAGTAAACGAAGATTGGCATCTCCTTCATTCTCATAATATTCAATTTGGATATCATAAAGCGTTCCAGCTGTGAGCGGGATACTTCCTTTATGAAGGGTTGCACTTTGATTGTTCCAATTGTCGATGATCAGCTTTCCGTCAATCCAGACACGGACTCCATCATCAGAGGATGCCGAAATCGTATATTTTTCACTGAATTTAGGCTTGAGCTTCCCTTTCCAGCGTACAGAAAAACGATCTTCATTTATCTCCGGGGCAGGTGACCCGCCATGCCAATTAAAATCAATCTTACGGTCATCGCGGATAAGTACCGCTTCTCCCTCTAAATCAGTATTGTTATAGTATTCTCCAGTTAAACCCGTTGGCGTTACCGGAGCTGTCGAAGGGCCTCCTGATGTGAGAACGTAATCCTCTCTCGATACTATAAACGAGTCATTCATAAAGCTTTTAATTGACTGTAGCGTATTATTTTCTGTCAGTAATTTTCCCCAAGTCATCATATAGACCCATTTATTTTGTTTCTCGGTTAATATTTCCGGGTTCGGCAGCTGTCCGCTCTCCCCGATTCCGATAGGTTTACCTTCAGCAAGTGCAAGCAGATCCTCATAGTAGGACTGCTTATAATCGTTATTGTAGATATCCGCAGCCAGAACATCGAGTTTATCCGCATCGGGATAATATGCAGCATATGGATCTGCCCATTCATTCGGTGCATTTGGATTCCACACCCACAGTAGATTATTTAGCTTGTGTGTGTTTACAAAACGATCATAGACAATATTCCAAAGCGCTGAAAAATTGTCCTTTTTCCCCCACCAAAACCAACCGCCGTTCATTTCATGGTAAGGTCGCCATAAGACTGGAACTCCGGCATCACGCAGCTGTTCTAAATATCCAGCGATCTCGTCTAGATCAGAAATAAGATGCTTATACTGAGCCGTCCCAGGCGTAACATAAGCATTAAACTTTTCTTGACTGAGACTTCTGTTTACATTGGACCATTCTGGAGATGTCCCCGGCAAACTCTGATGGAATGTCATGGCTACAATGCCACCCTCTTGATGCCACTCAATTGCACTGTCAATAACAGCTTGCCGCTGTTCTGCGATCGTCCCCTTGGATTGATTATTAATCGCCCCTAATTCATAACCATGTAAAACGGCATTCTGTCCCGAAGTATTTTTCAGCTTTTGAACCAGTTCATCTGGGCTTTCTAGATAATCATGCTGGCCGGACAGGATTCCTTTGCCACGTAGATTCACCAAATTACTCAGCAGTTGCTTGGCTTCTTCAGAAGCTGATGGATTGCTTGGTATAGCCGGAGGTAGTGAGGAAGAAACACTCATAGCCTTCGGAAGACTCCTAACCTCTCCCCAAGGCAGCAAGGAAAAAATAATAAACACCGGTAATATAGTAAACAACAATCTGTTTTGCTTATAATATTTACGCAAATAAATCCTCCTTTCGGTAGCTGTACTGCCTCCACAGGTAATAAATGAACATACCTGTTATCGGACAATCGTCTTCTGACCTAATGAGGACTATAGCTTAGTAGCTCTGCAATAACGCAGAGCTACTAAGGATCGACCTTTAATTTTCATCAATCAGGAGACATCCGGAAGAAAAAGTGCACTTGCTGGAACTGTCTCTTTAGCTTGACTAGCACTTTCCCACATCAAGCGGACTCTCGCATCGCCTTCATTCTCGTAATACTCCACCTTGATATCGTATAGCTGGCCAGCCGTCAGCGTTATGGTGCCCTTACGCTCAGTACCACTTTGCTTAGTCCAGCTATCAATCACAGATTCCCCATTCACCCAGACACGGATGCCATCATCTGAGGTAGTGTAAAATGTATATTGCTCTTCATATAATGGCTTAATTTTACCGCTCCAACGTATGGAGAAACGATCAATCCCGAGGGCGGCATCCGGCGATCCTAGCCGCCAATTGAAATCGATCATCGCATCTGTTCTAGTAAGAGCTGCTGCTCCCGACAGCTGGATGTTGTTATAATATTCTCCTGCAAGCCCCTTCGCAAGAGGAATTGCTGCCTCTCCCTCTTCTTCGGAAGGTGCCGGCGCTGGTGCAGCGCTAGGCTTCGGTACCAGACTAGTATTTAATTTATCTCTAGTCAGGGTATAGTTGCTATTCATAAAAGTTTTGATTGTGTCTGCACTGTTATTATCGTAAAGCATTTTTCCCCAGCTCATCATATACGTCCATTTACTTTGCGATTGCTGTAGCTTCTCCAGATTAGGCACTTCACCATTCTCCCCGATCGCAATCGGTTTGCCAGCGGCTAGACTCAACAAGCTATCATAGTATTTTTGCTGGTAATCATTTTCGTATATATCTGCTGCCAGAATATCTACTTTATCTGCTCCTGGATAAGTTGACGCATAAGGATCTGACCAAACATTTGGAGCATTCGGACTCCATACCCATAACAAATTATTTAATTTATGAACGTTAACAAAACGGTCATACATAACATTCCAAAGTTTTGAAAAGTTGTTTTTCTTCCCCCACCAGAACCAGTTTCCGTTCATTTCATGATAGGGTCTCCAAAGTACCGGAACGTTGGCATCACGTAAGCTCTTTAGGGAGACCGCTACCTTATCAAGTTCAGCGATCAGACTGTTATATTGCTTGGTACCCGGTGTAACGTAACTATCGAACTCACTTTGGCTAAGCGTTTTTTTCACATTACCCCAGTCATAAGCGGTGCCTGGCAGGTTAGCATGAAAAGTCATAGCTACGATCCCGCCCGCTTTATTCCAGTTGATGGCGCTGTTCACCACATTTTGACGCTGCCAGGCCATCGTTCCTTCGGACTGGCCACTGATCGCGCCCAGTTCATAACCGTGAAGAGCTGCGTACTGTCCGCTTGTTCCCTTCAGCATATTGTTAATTTCATCTGGACTTTCTAAATAGTCATGTTGACCAGCAATAATACCTTTTCCTGAAATCGAGTAAAGATAGTTAAGCAGCTTTACGGCTTCGGGTGAGGCTCCTGGGGTAACTGGCGTACCAGAATTTGAAGCAGCTATGACAACAGACGGCGAAATTCCAACAGTAAGCGGAAGTGCAGTCAGAAACAGGACGAGTGACAGAAATGCGCCAAATAATCGATACGTACGGTAAGCTTTCAAAATAATCTCCCTTTCGGTAGCCAGGCTGCCACTCTTTCGAAGGCCCTATAGCTTTGCGTCCCTACCTTTCGATAGGTT
>NZ_NFUX01000173.1:0-460 GCF_002264385.1 Paenibacillus sp. VTT E-133280 | reverse complement strand
AGCCTCACCGCAACAGCGGCGACTTTAACCCCTGTTGTAGGTGTGGATAATGCGATCACTTTGACAGTGAAGAATTCGCTGGGCGATACAGATACAACGTTCACCGGAACCAAAGAAGTGACGGTAGCGGGTTATGGTGCTGCACCAGACGGAACGTACGGAAGTTTTGGGGGGACCGCTTTGGCGGCATCACCGAGCAAAATCAACGTAAGTTTCGTTGAAGGTGTAGCTCAGGTGAACCTGAAGCTGAACAAAGCCGGAGCGCAAGCTGTGTTGTTCAGCCAAGCAGGCGTAGCATCGCCAGCGGCAACAGCGCTGAACATGATTTCAGTTGCAGGCAGCACAGCGACGATGAAGCTGACCACAGGGGTAAGTGCGCCGCAGACGAATGGCGGCAGCTTCGCTCAGCAGCCAGTCATTACGCTGCTGGATCAGTTCGGTAACGTGAATACGAGCGATA
>NZ_NFUX01000064.1:0-43080 GCF_002264385.1 Paenibacillus sp. VTT E-133280 | reverse complement strand
ATCAAGCGAAGCTTATGCTTCGTAAAACTTTTAAGGAGTGAGATCATGAACGAAGCCGCTATGACACTGGAAGGCTGGTATGCATTGCATGACTTCCGCTCACTGAACTGGACCGCATGGACGGCAGCAGATGACGAAGAACGTGCTGTTGCTCTGGAAGAATTACATGCTTTTATGCAAGAATGGAGTCCTGTCGAAGAAGCTAAACAAGGCAGCTCCGCGGTATATTCCATCGTTGGCCAGAAGGCCGATTTCGTAATGATGTTCTTGCGCGAAAGCTTGGAAGATCTGAACAAGCTTGAGACGGCCTTTAACAAAATCGCTTTTGCTCAATATACAACTAAAGCCTATTCCTACGTAAGTATTGTTGAATTAAGCAATTACCTTGCGGGGGGCAGCGATGGTAGTGATCCTATGCAGAATCCGCATGTTATCGCACGTCTAAAACCTGTTTTGCCGCAAGCGAAGCATATTTGCTTCTATCCAATGAACAAGAAACGCGAGCTCGCCGATAACTGGTATATGCTTGATATGGATAAACGTCGGGAGCTGATGGCTTCTCACGGATTAATCGGACGAGGTTATGCTGGTAAAGTGAAACAGATTATCAGCGGCTCCGTAGGTTTGGATGATTGGGAATGGGGCGTAACCCTATTCGCTGAAGATCCGCTGCAATTCAAGAAATTAGTCTACGAAATGCGCTTTGACGAAGTCAGTGCCCGCTACGGCGAATTCGGACCTTTCTATGTCGGCAACCTGCTGACTGAGGATTCTTTTGAGGAAATGCTTAAATTGTAACAAAAAAAGGTGAGTCTCCAGATCTTTATGGAGACTCACCTTTTTAAAATGCTATAACGAAGTTCCTGCTTCCTCATCCTCTTCGCTGCCATCTTCATCATCACGCAGACTTTCCAAATATTCAGCCGTAGCCCGGTCACGTGCTCGCCCTTTTTCCTTTAAGCGTTCAATGCCAGGGAGAATGAGCAGATCAATTTCTTTTTGAACAACATACGCTAGATCGTACTGATTCTGATCCTCCAGATAAGATCCAACCTCAATCAGTCCGTTATAACGATCCAATTCTTCTCGGGTCAGCAGTCCACGCACCTGCACGCTGCAGTGACGCATCTTATAAGAATCTTCCTTTTTTCAGAACCAGCGGAATCCCACCAATAATGAACAAATAGCGCATATCCACAACTTTTTTCAATTGAGCTGCGGTCCAGCCCTTGTAAGTTTTGCTGCCAACTACAGCAATCCCTTGCCCTTTACCTAGTGAGGCGACTGTTCCTTTATTGCTGAATGCGAATTTCTTTGGTTGTTGATTACGGATCGCAGCCACCAAATTATGAGCACAGCATTCTCCCTGTTGCATAGCAATTTGTGCCGTTGGCGGGTAAGGACGGCCTTCCGGGTTAATCATTAAGGAGCCGTCTCCAATAATAAAGATATTGTCTTGGCCTGGTGCACGTAAATATTCATCTACTTTCACACGTCCGCGCATAGCTTCAAATCCTGCAGCTTCAATCAGACGATTCCCGCGAATTCCGCCGGTCCAGACAATTGTAGAAGCTTTAATCTCTTCGCCTGATGCCAGAATTACGCCGTTTGGTAGACATTCCTTGATCGCAACACCCATCTTGAAGGTAACACCCTTCTTAGTGAGCAAGTTCATCGCATACTCAACAAGTTCAGGAGCAAATCCTGGCAGAGCTGTTGGAGCAGCTTCTATGTTATATATATTTACCATGCTTGGATCAACGTCAAATTCTTTGCATAACCCAGGGATGCGGTCAGCTAATTCGGCCACAAACTCAATACCGCTAAAGCCGGCACCACCGACTACGAAATTAATATGCTCCTGAGCATTGTTCTCGTTCTTATATTTGGCAAATTGGTACTCAATATGTTCACGAATCAAACGAACGGAGTTGATGCTCCGGATCGTCAGTGCGTATTTATCAAGTCCTGGAATACCGAAGGTTTCAGGCTCTCCGCCCAAAGCAATGACGAGATAGTCGTACGAAAGAGTACCATCCTCCAAAATAATCTTTTTCTGCTGGGTACGAATTTCCTGAACAGATGACTTAACCAGATCGATCTTAAATTCATCGATTAGTTTAGAAATAGACACCCGAGTGTGTTCAATACTATCTGTACCCGCGGCAGGCATATGTAGATGGGTAGTAAAATAGTGGTACTCGTGACGGTTTACGAGCGTGACATCCGCTTCATTATAGTTCAAAGCCTTCTGTAAGCGCTGTGCGGTCAAAATACCCCCATAGCCCGCGCCTAAGATTACGATTTTGGGAATACTACTCATGTTCCGGCTCCTTCCAAGAGGTAAATCTGTCTTTGTATTTTTTATTGAAACAATGTACGGTCCTTTTTGTGAATTTATACACTTATATTTAGAAGAAATTCCAATCAAACTTAAAGGATTTCTAAATTGACCATATCCATTGTAAACCTTAGTGTACTATTAATCAAACATTAAAATACTAAAAAACGTCACATTCTTATTGTGTTCTAAAGTCTTTCTTTGCAGGTATGTGTCACAATGTTTATAATAAGAAAGAATACAAGTATGGCAAAATGAATATATCAACTCGGAGGTGTAATATCCCGTGACACAAGAGCAATCCGGCGTTCCTATGAGCGACCTTTTAATCATAGGTGGCGGTCCATCTGGCATGTTTGCCGCATTTTACGGCGGGATGCGTCAGGCATCCGTAACACTTATTGAAAGTATGCCCCAATTGGGAGGACAACTTGCTGCACTTTATCCTGAAAAATACATTTATGATGTAGCAGGTTTCCCAAAAGTAACTGCACAAGAACTGGTTGACAACCTGACACGGCAAATGGATATGTTTCAATCGAATATCCGGCTGGAGGAGAAAGTAATTTCTGTTCAGAAACGGGACGAACGCCATTTTGTAGTTACAACCGATGTCGCAGAATATCACAGTAAAGCTATTATCATTACAGCTGGCGTAGGCGCTTTTGAACCTCGTCGTTTAGAACTGCCAGACGCAGGACGGTTTGAAAAAGCCAACCTTCATTATTTTGTAAATGATTTAAATGCCTTTAAAGATAAAAAAGTTCTGATTAGCGGTGGCGGGGATTCCGCAGTAGACTGGGCACTAATGCTGGAACCGATCGCGGAGCAAGTAACCCTGATTCACCGCCGGGATAAATTCCGTGCGCATGAGCACAGTGTAGAGAATCTGATGGCTTCCAAAGTTAACGTAATTACACCTACTGAAATTACAGAACTGCATGGTGACGAGTTTATTACTAAGGTTACCTTATCCCATATCAAGACCAAGGAAACACAAGAAATCGAAGTCGACAGTGTAATCGTCAATTTCGGATTTGTTTCCTCTCTGGGACCCATTGCAGAGTGGGGTATCGATATTGAAGGAAACTCCATTGTCGTTGACTCACGTATGGAAACGAGTATTCCGGGAATCTTTGCAGCCGGCGATATCACCACATATCCAGGTAAGCTGAAGCTAATTGCTGTTGGATTCGGCGAAGCCCCAACGGCTGTGAATAACGCAAAAGTCTACATCGATCCGGAAGCCAAGCTTTCACCAGGACACAGTAGTAATATGAAACTCTAATTCTATCTACTACAATAAAAAAGGGTATTCTGACAGGCCTATCAATACCAGCCTATCAGGATACCCTTTTATGTTTGTGACTCGCGGTTTATTTATATGTAGCCTGCTACAAAGGTATACTTTGCGCTGTTTTAATGAAGAACCGCATGAACTGGAGAGTGTAAGTTTCGTTTGCGAATCTCAACGAGTAGAAGAGCGATGAAATCATGCTCTAGTTGCAGTTCTATCGCTCTATGGTAAGAGTCTAGAAGCATCTCATCGGACAATTCAACCATAACGTTCATCTACCTTTCCTGTATTTGGATCTGAATCTATCATATCAAACTATCATTTTTCGAACAAGCGTTCGCGTTATCCACAAGTACATGTGGAAATCCTGTGTATAATATGTGCGTAAGCGTTATAAAGGTGATAACTGCACAGTGGAATATGGGGATAATAGTTATACACAGGACTGAACCACTTGCATACAGCTAAAAATATATTTTTATTGTAAATAAATTACAATATAATTTACCCCAAAAGAACGCAACTAAACGCAATTTTATCTTACTACTCTATTATCGTCAATTCTAAAATTTTTGTTAATTTACTGAGGTCTTGTATTAACCTCCAGAATCCATATTTTACCTGAATAATCCACGGCGTAATCAAAACCCAGTTCGCCTATTCCCGGGAAATGCCGCTCCATCAGTTCGATACATACTAGCGTAAGCCTGCGCATTTCTGCTTTCTTCGCTGAGGCTTTAATTCGAGGCAACGATCTGCGAAGCCCTTCTCGACAAGAAAGCATCGTGCCTCCTTTACATAAATTAGTTACGAAAAGGCCAGGCCGGGCCAATCTTCCCACCATAGAGCGAAACTCCCAAACACCACCATTTCTCACTACTTTGACCCGATAATCAATAGGACGCCCACCAATTCTGGCGAGAGAAATCCCCTGTTGAATCAAATATTTACGTCTAACCTTGACGAAATGAAGCGCTCGTCTCATGGATCTAAAGTCCTTGTAAATTCGGGTTCTGTCCATATAAGTAAATCCATAACCCCGGCTATCCCGAAACACTTTAATTACACCGTAGCCTCCACCGCCAACTATTGGTTTAATAACAACATTTCCGTATCTCCGGAGCATGGCTAACAGTGAGTCAGCCGAATACACCCTCGTCATTGGTATATAATGAGAAACCCTCGCGTCACTGAGCAATGCTTCTGTCTTCAACCATTTGCTAGCCAGTTGTCTTCCCGACATCGTCCTTTCCCTCCTTTCACATTCCAGCCTACCCTATACATTACTCAGAAAAGGCCCCGCCCTCTTGTATGATTGTCCGTGTAGGAAGAAGCTCTTAGCAAAAAGGGCATAGAGCTTGTATCGACAACATTCTCAACCCCGCAGGGTATCATTGCAGATTTTGTAGAACCTTATCTCTGAACATTCGACATCTAAATCACAATGGATGAGTTCACTATAACTAGAATAATCTTCAAAATCGTTGTATTATTAATAGCGGTTACATTTTCAAATTCTACTATTATAATAATGAATTAAAGGCTTGCTAAAAAACAGCGCGGGGAGGGCTCGGAATGGCTCAGTTTTTTGAGGTATTATATTGGGTGGCCATGCTTGGGATGTCCATCGTATTGGCTGGAACGACTATACTGATCTGCGCTATCGGCTTAAAATTCATTAAAGACAGACGCAGAGCACTGGGTGCTGGCTGTATTGCCTTTTCCCTTGGAGCCGCAGCGCTCATCGTGTTTATGATTAATTACAAGTTTATTATTCCAGCCTAATTGTACGCAGGAACAAGCAAAAGCCCTCTCGAGGAATTCCATCGGAGGGCTTTTGCTTGTATGTCACTCATATATCTAACGAAAGACGAATCATATCCACTACCTTGATCCCATTTTCAACAATCTCTTCACTGTAGTGTCTGATAAAAAAGTCTCTATCGATTCCGGTAATTCTAAATCCACATTTCTGATAAAGAGCCAGTTGTCCTACGCTAGAATTTCCCGTACCCACTTCTATTGTCTTCGCACCATCTAATCTCGCATTCTGAATCGCATGATAGACCAACTGCTTACCTATCCCTTTACTTTGCTGATTCTCATCAACGGCTATATTCACTAGCTCCACTGTCTCAGGCCTCGTTTGTAGCAAAACATAGACACCTATAATGCAATTCTCCACTTCAGCTACAAAACATTGCCCTCTTTTTAAATACGCTTCAACAAGACTTAGGGAAGGATCGGCTAATAACAACAAATGTAAGGGAGGTTGTTCTTCTGCGTTTAATTTCCTAATTAGCATGCTTTGAGCTCCTTGTGATGACTTTTGTCATTGAGAATAAAAAAAAGCCTCCACGCCCGTGTTGTAGAAATCAACATGGGGCTTGAAGGCGTAACGTCGCGATTAGCAAGGCTCTTCGTTCGGTTTCCCCGCATCCGTAGCTGTACGGAAGCTTGAGCCGCAGCCGCAGGTTGCCGTAGCGTTCGGGTTATTGATGGTGAAGCCGCCCGTCATGCCGGATTCTTCAAAATCGATTTCGAGACCATCCAGGTAACGAAGATTCTCTTTCTCCACGACAACCTTCATCTCTTGGATGTCCATATATACGTCCTGATCGGTTTCATTATCATCAAAGCCCATAGCGTAAGAGAATCCACTGCAACCGCCGGGCGTTACTCCAATACGGAGGAACATGTTCGGCACTTCTTGTTCAGCAAGCATCGCCTTTAATTGTTCTGCTGCCTTTTCGCTAATATTAATCATGATCATATCCTCCTATAGATTAGACTGACTTCACAAGAAAAAAACTTATGTTTAAGAGGCCATCCGGCCAAAAGTTACTTTCTTAAAAATATATACTTAATAAACTCAGTATAACCGACTATTCCATTCCCCTCAAGTCACAACTGCCTTATGCTTGACCTATCACACCAAATTAAGCCATCCATATCCAGCTGTTGATCCCCTTATAAGAGAGGTTTATAATAAGGAAGGCAAACATAAGTAAAAATTCGGAAATTTGTCACGGAGGCTAAACCTCTGATTTATTTTCATGAATGAACAGCTACCGTCTGGGTAAGTCTGGGAATTATCTGCGGGCAATGGACCCCGTAAAACTTTCAGGAGGAATTTATTATATGTCTACTCTCTTCACCCCCCAAACAGACGCCCGAATGATGAACATTATTGAAAAAGTTCGCGGCGGCGAAAGATTGAATTTAGAAGATGGCGTTTATTTATATCAAAGTAACGACCTGCTAACGATTGGCCAGTTAGCAAATGAAGTCAATGTCGCAAAGAACAACAACAGGGTATATTTTATCGAAAACATGAGTCTATATTTCACCAATGTTTGCGAATCTCACTGTGCATTCTGCAATTTCCGCAAAGATGATGGAGAAGAGGGTGCATATACCCTTTCTGGTCAGGAAATGGTGCAATATGTCGAACAGCATATTCATCCAGGTGTGCGCGAATTCCATATTGTAGGCGGTCATAATGACAAGGTTCCTTTCCAGTATTACGTGGATTCTTTAAAAGCCCTGAATGAACGTTTCCCTGAGGTAACCTTAAAAGCATACACTGCAGCCGAAATCGATTTTTTCACCCGAATTAGCGGATTGAGTATTCGTGAAGTACTGGAGCAGCTGCGTGCAGCAGGACTTAAGACGCTTACTGGTGGTGGCGCAGAAATATTATCTGATCAATACCGTAAAAAAATGCGTGTAGATAAGGCTAATGTGGAAGAATATCTGGAAGTTCACCGGACAGCACATCAGCTTGGCATGAAGACACATACAACTATGCTCTACGGCTCGATTGAATCTCATGAAGATCGTATCCGGCACATGATGCAGATCCGCGATCTACAGGATGAAACCAATGGCTTTATGGTATTCATTCCATTATCTATGCAGCCTAAGAACAAGAATGCAGGGATTATGCGCCGCAACTCCGCTTATGAGGATCTGAAGACGATTGCGATCAGCAGATTGATGCTGGATAATTTCGATCACATCAAAGCGTACTTTATTAATATCGGTCCTCAGCTTACTCAAGTTGCACTGAACTTCGGTGCTTCTGACGTACATGGTACTATTCTTAAAGAACGCATTAGCCATGCGGCTGGTGCCTTAACACCTGAAGGCCTCACTCGCGATGAATTGATCTGGTTAGTAAAAGGTGCTGGACGAATTCCAGTAGAACGTGACACGTTCTACAATGCGATAAAGGTATACGAATAAAAGACTACCTAGATCCGTTACCCTATATTGGAAAGGAAGTTCGGTCAGCATGAGAACACTACTCGTTCTGGGCGGCGGCTATGGCGGCTTGGCCCTAATTCAAGAATTGCTCAATAATCACCTTCCTCAGGATATTGAAATTATCTTAATTGACCGAATGCCTTATCAAGGAATCAAAACGGAATATTATGCGCTTGCCGCGGGTACAGTAACTGACTATCACTTGCGGATCCAGTTTCCGGTTCATCCCCGTCTCACTATCCGTTACGGTGAGGTGAGTTCCATTGATTTGGAGAGTAGAATCATTACAATGGAGCCTGATGAGACTGTGTCTTATGACATACTTGCCATTGCACTAGGTTGTACCGACAATTACCATAACATCCCTGGAGCTGATCAATATACTTGCAGTATCCAGACCTTTGCAGGAACACGCGAAACTTACCAACGTTTAAACGATGTGAAGCCTTATGGAACAATTAACATTGTAGGCGGTGGACTAAGTGGAGTGGAATTGGCGGCAGAGCTTCGGGAGAGCCGGCCAGATCTTAATATTGCTATTCTGGATCGTGGTGAACGTGTCTTATCTGCCTTCCCTGCGAAGCTGTCACAGTACGTGGAGGAATGGTTTCACCACCACCAAGTACAGACACTTGGACGTGTCTCAGTATCCCATGTAGAGAAAGATGCGCTTTTTAACGGTACAGAGGAAATTCTTTCAGATGTTACGGTATGGACCGCAGGGATTCAACCGGTGAAGGTTGTTCAGGAATTAACAGTCCCGAAGGATCGCGGAGGACGGATCATTTTGGATGAATATTATCGTGTACCTGATTATCCAGAAGTGTATGTAATTGGCGACTGTGCCAGCCTGCCATTCGCTCCAAGCGCACAAGCCGCAGGAGCGCAGGGTGAGCAGGTTGCTCAGGTTATTCAAGCCATGTGGCGCGGCGAGACCCCTAAGCTTCATCCTATTCGTCTAAAGGGTACCTTAGGTTCACTAGGCAAGAAAGCTGGATTTGGTCTGATGGGCCAACGCTCCGTCAAAGGACGGGTTCCCCGTATCCTTAAGAGCGGGGTGCTCTGGATGTCAAAACGCACTTTAGGATAAACCTAAGGGCTGCTCTTTTCCGTTATAAATACGAAAAAGAGCAGCCCTTTATTTTCCACAAAAAACATTTAATCAAGGTCCATATTGAACCAAGCCTCTAGCTCTTTGATTTTAGCATCAATTTTCTCTTCGAGCTCAGCAACCGTATCTGCTGCAACGATGTCTCCTTCAACCATTGCAAATGGAGTTAAATAACATTCCCCACAATTGTTCAGGCATCCGTATTCGATCACATCGTAATCTGGATTTCCTTCCAGCTTTTGCATTAGCTTGTCTGTTCCGTGACCCATGTTACTGGCACAAAATTCAATAATTGGTCTCATGATGATCTCCCTATTCCGCCTAACCATTTTATTTTTTAACTTTTTGTACTATAATGAACTTACGAAAGGAGTGATTGAGAAATGAGTGAGAATGTACAAAGCACCGAAATGTATGATGAAGTATTGGAAGTGCTTGATAAACTTCGTCCGTTCCTACAGCGCGATGGCGGTGACGTTGAACTAGTCGATGTAGAAGACGGCATTGTGAAGTTGAAACTTATGGGTGCCTGCGGCAGCTGCCCAAGCTCCACGATCACCTTGAAAGCCGGGATTGAACGCGCCCTTCTTGAAGAAGTAGAAGGCGTACAAGAAGTTATGCAAGTATTCTAATCCCATTCAATATCATTCCCGATCCTCCTCTTCAGGAGATCGGGATTTTCTTATTATAGAGGATTTACACTTTCCCTACAACATACAGCATAAAACCCGCATGCCATTAGGCAGCGGGTTTTATGCTGTATAGAGAATAAGTTATCTTTCTGTCTTAAAATGCTGGAATGATCGAGCCTTTATACTGCTCTTCAATGAATGCCTTCGCTTCTGGAGAATTCAGAGCAGCGACCAGCTTTTTGATTGCATCAGAATCTTTATTGTCAGGACGAGCTACCAGGATGTTAGCATAGGGGGAATCCGTACCTTCGATGAACAAAGCATCTTTAGTTGGCACTAGGTCAGCTTCCAGCGCATAGTTAGTGTTAATCAAGGCAAGATCCACTTCATCTAATTGACGGCCTAACATTGCTGCATCTAGCTCGATAATTTTAAGGTTTTTCTTATTTTCAGTAATATCCGCTTGAGTAGCTGTGATGTTGGTATCATCTTTTAATTTAATCAGTCCATTTTTGGCAAGCAGGATCAGTGCACGACCACCGTTTGTAGCATCATTAGGGATGGCTACTTTCGCACCATCAGCCAGCTCGTCGATGGATTTGATTTTCTTGGAATATGCACCAAAAGGTTCAACATGAACAGCTGTAACCGAAACTAGATCCGAACCGTTCTTTTGATTCTGGTCATCCAGGTAAGGCTGATGTTGGAAGAAGTTAGCATCCAGATTCTTCTCTGAAAGCTGAACGTTTGGTTGAACATAGTCAGTGAATTCTTTGATTTCCAATGTAATTCCTTGCGCTTCAAGCAATGGCTTAATAGCTTTTAAAATCTCAGCGTGTGGAACAGGTGAAGCACCAACCACCAATTTCACTGGTTCTGTAGTTGCAGCACCGTTTTCAGGTGCATTAGTGGCAGCCGAGTTAGAAGCATTATTGTTATTGCCGCAAGCAGCTAGCACCACAACCAATGTCAGACTAAAAAAAGTAAGTAGTAATTTTTTCATTTTAAATCCCCCTCTTATCCTTGGTATTTGTATGAATAAGGCTATATATAGACGTACCTTATTTCCGTGTAAAATGTCTTACTAGTCGATCACCGGCCATCTGTAGCAGTTGCACCAGTATGACCATCAAGACTACAGCGATAATCATAACTTCCTTCTCATAACGGTAATATCCATAACGGATCGCTAGATCACCTAGACCGCCGCCGCCTACCATCCCGGACATGGCCGTATAAGAGACCAGTGTAACCAGTGTGATCGTAACCCCGGCGAGCAGACCTGGACGAGCCTCTGGCAAAAGAACACGCATAACGATTTGATTCGTCGATGCCCCCATACCTTGTGCCGCTTCGATCACTCCGCGGTCTACCTCTCTTAGTGCCGTCTCTACCAGACGGGCAAAAAACGGAGCAGCACCAATCACAAGCGGTGGAATCGTGCCCAGTACACCAATGGCGGTACCAACAACGGCTTTACTAAAAGGAATCAATGCCACCATCAAAATGATAAATGGTACGGATCGTAGAATGTTTACAATGAACGATAAGACCGAGTAAGTTACTCTGATTACTATACTATTCGATCTTCCCCATAAATACAATAGAATTCCGAGTGGTAAACCAAGAATAATTGTGAATATTCCGGAAAATAGTAACATTTCCAAAGTAGCAACGGTAGCATCCATCATTTCTTGCCAGTTTAAATCTGCGAAATTCATTACGAAATCACCTCCACTTCAAGCCCTTGAGCGGTTAGTTCAGCTATCGTCACAGCAATCGCTTCAGCGGGTCCTTCGAACCGAACAATCATTTGCCCATAAGGTACGTCTTTAATCGTTGAGATGGTACCATGCAGAATGGCAAAGCTAACACCTGTCTCACGTACTACATTGGAAAGGGCAGAGCCGTAGGTCTTCTCTCCGAAAAAGGTAATTTTGACGGCCTGAGAGTTTTCCCCAGCAGCAGCGTCAAGCGCCGTACGAAGGGGGCCCTCATTCTGTGATTCACTGCGAATGAAATCGCGGGTGACCTCATGCTGCGGCTTCAGGAATACCTCCGTCACTTTACCCTGCTCAACGATACCACCACCATGAATGACCGCAACACGGTCACAGATGCTCTGAATCACGTGCATTTCGTGAGTGATCAGCACAATGGTCAGATGGAATCGTTTATTAATATCGAGCAATAGCTTAAGAATAGAGTCTGTCGTTTGTGGGTCAAGCGCAGAGGTTGCCTCGTCACACAGCAGCACATCAGGGTCGCTGGCAAGTGCCCGTGCGATGCCGACCCGTTGCTTTTGCCCTCCTGATAATTGAGAGGGATACTTATCCTTGTGATCTTCAAGCCCCACTAGGGCAAGCAAGTCTTTTACTTTTGCATCAATACCTGTTCTCGAAACGCCTGTGAGTCGCAGAGGAAAAGCAATATTATCGTACACCGTCGCTGAAGATAGCAGATTGAAATGTTGAAAAATCATCCCAATTTTGCGCCGCTGTTCCTGCAGCTGAGCTTGGCTAAGACTGGTTAGCTCTACACCATCAACCCAAACCTCTCCTTCTGTCGGACGTTCCAACAGATTAATGCATCGGATCAATGTACTTTTCCCCGCGCCAGAATGGCCAATGACTCCGAATATTTCACCTTTTTCGATAGACAGATTCAATCCGGAAAGTGCTGTAGCCGCATGGCTGCCTTTTCCAAATACCTTTGTTATTCCTTTTAGATTAATCAACGCTCGTCGCCCCCTTTATATTTCACTTATTCCATACAAAAAAACCTCCGACGATCGATGCAGATCGCAAGAGGCTCTGTGTGTTTATTTAGACAATGCCTTCTCATCTGCCAACGACCACAAACCTTGCGTCATTGTAGGAATTAGCACCATGACATTTGTATATAACGCTAATCGCGCTGTATACAAATCGGTTGCCGGGCTTCATCGGGCCTATCCCTCCGCCACTCTCGATAAGATATAGAGTATGAAATTTTTATGTTTGAATTCGTACAGACTTTAATGCAAGCATAAGTATAGTAAGTTTCTTGTTTTTTGTCAAAAGGAAATATCTTGAACGCTTAGGATTGTATGCTCTTTGCCTTGCTGATTTCCTTACGCAGTTGTTCATTGCTGTAGCTGAATGCCGCGATTAATGTTTTACAGTTCATTTCAAGGGACTGCTTTAAATCCTCAAGATGGCTATCTAAATCCTCAAGCTGAATTTTGTCATGCAAGCCTTGATGTCGCTGCCATAAATCATCCTGCATTTCGGAATTCATATAATGAATTTCAGCATTTCTGCGCTTGCGTAGATTCTCCAGTGGATCACGATAAGAGTTCTTGATCTGTTCCAGTTGATCCGCTAACGCAGGATGCACATTCAATAACTGAAGTTGACGCAGCACTGTAAAATAAGAAAAATGCGTTTTTAATTTGGAGGTTTTGAGGTCATAAAAATGATTCAGCACCGTTCCAAGCTTGTCCAGAAGAGAGAATACACGAATAAATCCATCTTTATAAAAATAAACATAACGCGCATAATCGCCTTGTTCCACTGGTGACATATCGTCCATATAACCAGCGATTACCGATTTCCGGTAAAAGGCGGCCGCGAACCAGCTTTGCTCCAATTCATCCAGTGACGAGATCAGTCCACGTGTCCAAATCTCCAGCTTGCGGTATTCATGGTCATTATCCTCATGAGCGTTCATTTCCTTGCGCAGTAAGGCTGCAAATGTGGCCATGTTCTCCATCGCGTCAGCCAATACACCACTGTTCTTTCGAGGCGGCTCTCCAAGTATAACCCGCAGCATATCCCAGTCCTCCTAAAGTTTTATCCAGCACCACGATATACCGATTTCCACCTTATTATTCCGCAGGTAAAGCGACTCTATCCACGGTGGGAACTTTCTACTAAGGGCGTTACAACGGTGTCATTGGATTTGCTCTATTTTTTTCAACAACAACATTTCTCGCGCGATTCAGCTGCCAGGCTCTTACACTCATATAACATAGAACACCAAACAAACAGGCAATCAACAAAATATGAGCCAAGGCGGCAAATATGTACAATCTTTCATTATCAAGCGTGTAAACAACAGCAGCTCCACTAAACACCTGCATCAAGCATAGCAGAACAGCAGCTACGCCAAGAGCTCTTAGCTCTGGGTAATCCTTATGCTTCCAAAAGGCTAAATGACCGAGCACCGCAGTAAGTATAAATAAGATCAAAGCCGCAATCCGGTGTGTAAAAACAATACCTACTCCCCCGGAAAGCTCGGGAACCCATTCACCGTTACAGAGCGGCCAGCCAGAACATCCACCGCGCGAATCCGTATGACTAACAAAGGCTCCAATATAAACAACAACATAGGAATATAAGGCCGTTAAGCAGGTTAAATTGCGGAAAGCCTTGCTGACGGGTTTCTTCTGTAGCTCCACCTTAGGATCGTACTCACCTGCTTCATGTCTCCTTTTAGCTCCGAGAGCCAGCATCAGAGAACTTGAAAAAGCGATTAAGGAGAAGCCCATATGCAGTGCCATCACAGCAGCTGATTGGGATTTAATTACTGCAAGCGCTCCCATACCACCTTGAACAATTACAAACAGTAAAGTCATGAATGCATATGCTAACAAATCCTTCCGATTTCGGGCATAACGCCAAAAAGCAAACATCGAGGCAAGTGACAATAACCCAGCCAAGCCGCTAAACAAGCGATGGGTGTATTCAATCATCGAACCTACAGTATAAGCCGGAATTAATTTCCCATGACAGAGCGGCCATTCATTTCCGCATTCCAATCCCGATCCAGTCTTCGTTACTACCGCTCCCCCTAGTACAGCGAGGAACATGATAAGGCAAGTAAGATAACTAAGCCATTTCAACTGATTTGTCGTCAAAAAATATCACCCGCAGTTTTTAGGAATGAAGAAGCATCTTAAAAAACCACCGCTTTTGCTCAAACAGGCGAAAGCGGTGGTTTTCCGGAATTACTGTTGAAGGCTTTGATGCACTTGAACCGCTTTATCCAGGAAATTCTCAATTTCCTCGCGGGATTTACGTAATTTATTAACGAATCTAACCAATTCACGTCCATCGGAATACGCTACAAAGCTTGGAATACCCATAATATTTTGTTCCTGACTAACGTCACCTACAGCATCAACGTCAACCTCAACCAGCGTTAGACGATCTGCATAGGCTTGCTCTACCTCAGGAATAAAGGGATCGATAAATTTACAATCCGAGCACCAGTCCGCCTTGAAGATGGCTACAGTTAATCGAGGAGATTGAATGGCTACTTGAAATTCACCAGGAGAACTAATTTTGTCCATTGTTAATTCAGTCCTTTCTTCCATATCTGTCAAATTTCTATTCTTTAAGTGAAGCAAAATGTCATGCAGAAGTCAAACTTATTCTCGCATACGAACACGCGCAGGCTGTAATTTCATCAGCGGATTCAACAATTTTTGCAATGCACGCGGATAACTGGAGATTTCCTGTTTAGTAAGCACACCCAGTACAATTAGCATGACCAGATAAATAATAACAACTGCTGCCCCTACAACAAGACAAGTGATCAGAAACGCCAGACGTGCAGGCATTAGATCTGTTAACAGAATTCCAGCTTGGTTCAAACCAAAACCAATACCACCGGACACCAGAACTGCAATTGCGAAGCCGCCCCACCGTTTACCCATAATTTCGAAAGGTACAATGGATTTCAGCATCCGTAAGTTAAGAATAGTAATGACTACGAAACAAAGTGCTGTTGCGCCGATAATCCCGTAGATCCCAAATACCTTACTTAGTAAGAAGCTCGCGGCTAATTTAACAATAATACCCACTAGCACATAATACATTGAAATACGTGATTTGCCCATACCGAGCAAGATGGAGTTCGTTGTCATCATGGTGATCTGAAAGATCGTTCCAATCGTAAGCATCGCCACAATTCCGCTTCCGTCCAAGCTGCTGAACAGTAACCCATTCACAGAATAAGCCGCTGCCACAAGCGCCAATACAATTGGCATCCCTGTCAGGATAGAAATCCGCAAAGCAAGTGTAATTTGCTTCTTCAAGTGTCCCTCATCACGACGGGCATAGGCAGCTGATATGATCGGAATCAGCGAGGTACCTAGCGCAATGGCTAGTACCGGTGGAATTCCGGCCACACTTTGTGCACGCGTGGTTAGTATACCCAAAGCTGCTGTTGCACTCTCTCTCCCCATCTGATCGATAAGCAGTGGAACAGCCAAAGAAGTATCAATCACATTCACTACGGGAATCGTAAGTGAAGAGAGCACGATCGGAATTGATAGTGTGAAAATATCCTTGTAAATTCCCCAAATCGGCAATTTTTGAGTGGTATTGTAATTTAATCCTTGCTGTTTATCCTCTCGGCGCAGCTTGATTGCAAAATAAATCATGACACCAAATGCTGCAATACTACCAATTACGCTACCGAAGGATGCTCCTGCTGCTATAGTTGTATTGTTATATCCCTGCTGTAATAGAATATAAGCTAATAAAATAGCGACTAGTACGCGAGCAAACTGCTCTACAATCTGTGAAATACCACCGGCCATCATATTGTTGCGCCCTTGAAAATAACCGCGCATCATGGCAATTGCCGGAAAAAGTAAAAGTGCAGGTGCAATAGCCCTAACTGCCATCGCTGACTCAGGTACGTCAGCAATATGTGTCGCATAGAACGGAGCGCCGAAGTACAGCAAGGCAGTCATGATTACCCCTGCTGCTACTGAAAATATCAATGCTGCATGATATACTTGTCTCGCTTCTTCAGGACGATTCAGAGCGTACCGCTCGGAGACCATTTTACTGAGCGTACTTGGAATACCTGCTGTAGCCACGGTGAGCAGCATTAAATAGATATTGTTCGATACCCCAAATGATGCTCTCCCCACATCATCAAAAATATGATCCAGCGGCACCCGCTGAACAAGCCCGAGTACCCTTGCCACCAAAGCTGCAGCAGCAAGGATAAGCGTGCCTTTTACGAAAGACTCTTTCTTGGACAAACCATTTCCCCTTCTTCACTGTTAAAATTAAAACCGGACGACCCATATAAAAAAGAGGACGACCATAATAATTTGTAGCACAATTTTGACAACAGTACTACTAAACAACCCAAGTATGGATCCTACACTTACTTTGGCAGCTTTAGCTGGTGAAGAACCCACGATCAATTCTCCTATAAAGGCACCCAGAAACGGACCAATAATAAGTCCAAAGGCTGGGATTACAAAAGGACCAATGATTAGCCCAATCGTACTCCCGATAATCGATGAACGTGAGCCGCCAAATTTCTTAACGCCCCACGCCCCTACAACGTAATCAGCAATAAATAGAACTACAACGATCAGCGTTTGAATGATCCAGAACCAAACACCAAAAGGCTCGAAAGAAAAGAACCAGCCATATACGAAAAAAGCAAGATAAATCGCAAGTGCACCCGGCAGTATAGGATACACTGCCCCGGCTAGCCCTACGGCAAATAAAGCAATAATAAGAATCCAACCCAGGATCGTCAATACTTAACCTCCTAATAGCAAATATGCTCTATGGATTCACTTCGCAATAGCTTCATTAAAAATATATTTTTGAATGACTTCTGCAATTCCATCATTATTATTAGAAGCCACCACAGCGTCAGCCTCTTCTTTAACCGTCTCCTGAGCGTTGCCCATGGCAACCCCAAGCCCTGACTGCTGAATCGCTGCAAGGTCGTTGAGACTATCACCAACCGCTATAACTTGGGACATGTCTAGTCCTAGGAGCTTACAGACTTCCATGATTCCGGCTGCTTTATTCACTCCAAGAGGGTTAATCTCCAGGTTATGCGGAGAGGAGTTCGTAATCTCCAGCCCACCCATATCTTGAAGACGAAGCAGCAGCTTATGACGAAGCTCATCATCTTCGGTGTGATAACCGAATTTAAGCCATTCTCTGCCCGTTACATCCCCATCCCAGTTATCCTGTTTGTGGACCTTTTCCGTAGAATAGGCCCAGAACCAGATGTCATCTTCTTTAGCAAGTTCATACATTTGTTGTACCAGCATAGGGTCCATCAAGGATCGCCGATAAATTTCGTGCGGTGCTCGCCATACCTCACTACCGTTCACAGTAATCATAGGTGTTTCTAGTCCAAGCTGCTCAGCATATGGAAATGCACTTGTAAAAGCCCGGCCTGTCGATAGACAGACATGAACGCCTGCGTCGACCGCCTTTTGAAGCCATTTCACCGTTGTAGGTGTAATAATCTGTTCATCATTCAGTAGGGTTCCATCCATATCCAAAGCAAGCAGGCGGTATTTGGCAGTCATTGCCACCCCTCCATTCTTTTATGCTCTCAATAGAGCAGCTGTTTATTTTTTAATCATTATTCACCTTAGAGTCGAAGTTACTGAGTACCTGTAGTCGTTCCTTCATTCGCGGGATCATTCGTATTATTACCTGACTGTAGACTCTTCTTCGGAACGCCATCAAGTCCATATTCCCAATCATAAGCATCAAAAATTTTGCGTGCGACCGGCGCAGCACTCTGGGAACCAAAGCCCCCTTCTGGAATAACTACGGCTACGGCCAGCTTAGGATTATTTCGTGGGGCATAGGCAATAAATACACCGTTATCGCGAATTTGACCCTTTGCCACTTGTTGGGATGTTCCGGTCTTACGAGCAAAATCATAAGGGAAATTAGAAAAAGCACTCACTTCACTTCGCATACCCTGTTGGATTTCTTTCCAATAGGATTTATCGAAGGCGGTTACCTCATCTAGCACTTCACGACCGAACTCCTTAATTACTTTTCCGTCAGCATCTGTAATCTTGCTAACTAGCTGAGGTTTGATCCGCTGTCCTTCATTAGCAAGTGTAGCTACGTATTGCGCAAGCTGCAACACTGTATAACTACCTTGTTGCCCGAAAGAAGCATATACAAGTGCCGCTTGGGCACTACCTGCCGCCTCTATATTGGTATAGTTAATCTGTCCTAAGAATTCATTGGGCAGACCACTTCCCGTGGATACACCAAGACCAAACTCTTTCATATACCTATCCCAGATATCTACGCCTTTGCTTTTGTATTTGTCATACAATCGTTTACCGATCATATCAACCATGAACGCATTCGACGATTTCTCAATCGCTCTTGCAGGGTCCATAGAACCGTACACATGTCCTCCAGAGTTTCTTACCTTGGTTTCATGACCAGCTTTACCAAAAGTCGCGAAACCTCTATCTGAATAGTAAGTTGAAGGTGTAAAGAGGCCTTCATTCAGACCGACGAGAACGCTTAAAGGTTTAATCGTTGAACCTAATAGCAATACAGACCTAAGCCCATTCCCTGAAGTTCCTGAAGAAATCGGATTAATGGTTCCGTTCTGGTAGTTATTCATAATACTGTTCCAGACATCTGTTGATAAGGAGCCTGATGTCCAAATATTCGTATCGTAGTCCGGCATACTTGCCATACTGACGATATTCCCCGTATCAACTTCCATCGCTACAGCATAACCAGTTAAAGCATTAGGATGCGTTTTTCCCTGTACAGGATTGGAATGCAGCCACTTAATCTGATCCATAATCGCCTGCTCTGTCTTCATCTGAATGCTCTTATTAATGGTTGTCCAGACGTCATTGCCTTTTACAGGAGGAACTACACGTTCGACTTTTTCTGCCATGTTCTGTGGATTGACGGAGATTTCCTGATAGCCGTTTTGTCCCCGAAGCTCTCTCTGATACTGCAGCTCCAGGCCATCAAATCCGACAAATTCGTCGTCTTTATAAGTTAGTCCTGGCTCCGGATTGTTCTTCATTGCATTTAAGATATTCTTATAAATATTAAGGCTGTTTGCTGATTTAAAAGGCTTGATATAACCTACCGTCTGTACGGCAACCGTATCTTTGTCGTAATGACGAATGCTTTCCTCGACAATCTCAAGGCCTGGGTATTCATCCTTATGTTCCATGAAATAGGCTACTTCCTGAGTCGTTAGATCAGCCTTAATTCGCCGTGCCATAAAGCCTAGTGATTTCCTGAAATATAAATCCAGTGCCTCAATAACATCTTTTTCTGTCATTTTCTCAGCTTTTGGATCACCGTATTTATTGAAATCAGCTACCAGCTTAGCCGCCAATGCATCTGACTTAGCTTTCGCTTCAGGGGTCAGAGTAGTTTTACCGGAAATTTTATCTGTTTGCTTGGCGGTAAACTCCTTATTAAGCGTAATATACAGCGATTGAACCGGCGTAGAGTACGCTAACTTCTCACCTTCAGCAGCATAAATTACACCTCTCATGGAAGCTAGCGGTACATTTTTGGTATCTCTGCTTGTCTCCACTTCAGTTAAAGTGGGTCCTTCCACGAATTGCAACACAGCCAGGCGTATAATAATTACGCAAAATATAACAAACGTGCTAAAGAAAAACACGTTGAGTCGCAGGCCTATGGAACTTTTACTGTTGGTCTCATCTGGAGGCGAGGCCTGCTTACGGAAAAAACTCACAGTTTATTTCTCTCCTTTTTCTCTAATTATTCTTGAACGGGGCCTGACGCAGGAGCAACATTCTTTTTCGGCACACCATCGAGCCCGTACTCCCAATCATAGGCGTCAAAAATTTTACGAGCCACCGGAGCAGCGCTGTTGGAGCCAAAGCCCCCTTCTGGTATAACAACCGCTACGGCCAGCTTCGGATTATCTCGCGGAGCAAAAGCAATAAATACCCCATTATCGCGGTTAATATTTTTTCTATCTGTTTTTTCAGAGGTACCTGTCTTACGTGCAAAATCATAAGGAAAATCATCAAAAGCACTAACTTTACTGCTCATCCCCTGTTTGATCTCTTTCCAGTAGGATTTGTCAAATGTTACTGTATTAAGCACTTCTCGTTTAAATTCCTTAACCAACTTCCCTTGTGCATCCGTGATCTTACTAACAAGTTGAGGCTTAATACGCACCCCTTCATTAGCAAGCGTAGAAGCATACTGGGCAAGCTGCAATGTAGTATAACTGCCCTGTTGGCCAAAAGAAGCATAGATAAGTGCGGCCTGCGAGCTGCCTGCGGCCTTAAGATCAGTATAGTTAATCTGGCCCGGTGATTCGCCTGGGAGACCACTTTTCGTTGATACTCCCAGCCCGAATTCTTTCATATATCTGTCCCAGACCTCTATGCCTTTATCCCCCGGATATTTCTTGTAAAGCTGCTTACCCACCATATCAATCATAAATACGTTAGAAGAGTCTCTAATAGCTTTAGCTGGATCTAGTGGACCATATACGTGACCCGATGAATTTCGTACGGATGATTTATTATCCTTACCGAAATAAGTAATGCCCACATCTGAATAGGTTGTTGAGGTATTAAAAAAACCTTCATTTAAACCAATTAACACACTTAATGGTTTGATCGTAGATCCCATAAACACAAGTGAACTAAAATCATGACCTGATCTACCAGATGAATTCGAAGTAATCGTACCATTTAGATGATTATTCATAATTTTATTCCAGACAGGTGTCGGTAAGGAGTCTTTGGTCCATACATTTGAATCGTAATCCGGCATGCTTGCCATGGCGACAATATTTCCAGTCTCCACTTCCATGGCTACGGCATATCCTGTTAAAGCATCTGGATGCGTCTCACCTTGAACAGCATTGGTATGCAGCCATTTAATCTGATCCAATATGGCCTGTTCTGTCTTCATCTGAATCTTCTTATTAAGGGTCATCCAAATATTATTCCCCTTTACAGGAGCAACGTTCTGTTCAACCTTCTCAGCCATATTCTGAGGAGTCACCGAAATGACCTGATAACCATTTTCTCCTCGTAGCTCTCGTTGATACTGCATTTCCAGACCATCAAACCCCACATATTCTTCTGCATTATACATAAGTCCAGGGGGAGAATCTTTTTTCATTTCACTACGGACATTCTTATACATCGCTATATCTTCAGTCGATTTAAATGGCTTTCCAAAGCCGACTGTCTGCACCGCTACCGTATCTTTATCGTAGTGACGAACGCTCTCCTCCACGATCGTTAGCCCCGGATAATTGTCTTTATGCTCCATGAAATAGGCTATTTCCTTTGGAATTAATCCAGTCTTGATCCGTCGCGGCACATAACCTAAATACTTTTTGAAATCTAAATCTAATGAATCCAAGATATCTTGCTGCGTCAGCTTCGGTGCATTCGGATCTCCATATTTAGCAAAATCAGCTGCAAGCCTTACTGCAAGCATATCGGAGTTGTACTTCGCCTTCTCCGTAAGTGAGGTCTCACCTGTTACTTTATCTGTCGTTCTAGCTGTGTAATCTTTAGTTAATGTAAGGTAAAGCGACTCCGTAGGTGTTGAATAGGCAATCTGCTCTCCTTCGGCAGCAAAAATAATCCCACGCATCGCTGCGAGCGGAACAATTTTCGTTTCCCGGCTCGTTTCTTCTTCACTCAACAGAGCTCCCTCAGTAAACTGTAAACCTGCAAGACGTACGATAATAATACAAAAAATAAAAAAAGTGCCAAAGAAAAAAACATTCAGTCTCAGACCTACAGAATTTCTTGAAGATATCCCGTCCTTAGGCGGGGGCTGCTTACCAAACAAACTCACCAGCTTTCTCCCCTTCTACAAGCATAAACGCCTTGACTGTCCTTATAAGGACGGTAAGTGTTTATGCGAGAAATATAAGACATAAAGTATAGTGCTTATACTTTCTTATATTTGAAAATGTCTGACATCCCTTTGCCTGTGACATTACTCTTATGATGAAGGTGAGTTCTTAGCTGCTTATTGTGAGCATGCCCTCGCATTTAAGTTAGAACTGACGTTACTTGAGTTTATTGTACCACACCCCAGGAGTTCAGCGCCCTCACTCAGAGGGCGTTCTCCCTAATATGCGTTTCATCAAAATCCTTCGGATTGAACCAATCTCCGCTGCTAGCCCAAGTCGGATCCAGCGGGATCCAAGCTTGCCGATCACTTATATATACTTCATTCCAAGCATGTGCACCATACCCGCCACGCCCATCATAACCCTGACCTGTTACAACCCGAACCTGCAAGCCCTGTGAACGAGCCATCACAGCGTACAGTCGGGCATAGTCTATACATACCCCTTGCCTAGTGTCGAATGTATCCTGTGGTGTTTGTTCATGCCAGACCCTGTTTTGCAAATAATTATCAGCTTTAGCATAATCATAAGTCACGCGTGTACCTACCCAATCATAGAGAAGTCTCGCTTTTTTCTCTTCATCTTGCGCTTGTCCAACAATGTCTTCTGCTGCTCCTATAATATCCTGAGGAATTTCATGATCGATAACCTCATATTTCCTGCGAAGGATATCATTCATCTCTGCTGCAACGGTCTTCGTCAGAATAGGGAGTTTCTTCTGCACAGTCTCACCAACAATAGGTTCAAATACAGCTGCAGCGCTCTGACTATAGATTGGAGAGGACTCCACATAACGGCTAAATCCACTCTCCGGATTTAATCCAACACAGATGAAAAGAGCGAGAACAATTACCAGACTACGCATTAAACCGATAATTAATCCAACGATTGCTCCTCCCATACGGCTAACCTGCGTAATCTTTCTGTCTTTAAACTTCTTAGCACGCCGCAATTGTGGAAAAGGAAGCAACATGGATAACAACCCTAAGAGCATACGAATTAACAGATAAGAAATCAGGAGTAATAACAGAAATCTAACTAGCGGTGATTCTGATAACACAGACACCGCCGTATAATAAATTTGCTGCCACTGTGTAAGCTTCGTGTCAGGAAGACTAATCCCCGACGCCCAAGTCTCTACATAGGGATTGAGGTAGGCTGCAGCTGGGATAGCTAATACCAAAGATGCTATAGTAAATAATCCTGTTCCCAGCAGCCCAAATAATCTTCCGGTAGCACTTGAGAAACCTCTGCTCCAGCCTTGCAATAGAGAGAAGACTACAACCAGCAGGAGGGCGATCGAGATGATATTAGCATCACTCACACTAGTCATCCATCCGTTTATCATATTCGCTCTCTCCTTTCAGTCGCGCGCTTGCTCGCTTGTTATATTTTTGAGCCCAAGCCTGTTATTGATGTTTGCGGGCTTCCTCGATAAATGTTTTTGTCGTATCAGTAACACTCCACTTCCCAAGACTAACACCACGGAAAGTAACCTCTACTTTATCTTCACCCGCTGCGCCCTTCACTTCAATATTCGGCGTTGTAATCGTAAAGGTCCCGTCTCCATTTGAAGTGTACTTCGCATCCTGCGCTTCTTTAAGCATAACCTCTTGCGCTTCCTTCTTTAGCGTGCTTACCGTTCCATCTGCCACCTTATTCACAGCGTTACCAATTTGGTCCATTGTAACACCACTATAGATGAACAAACCTACAACGATCACAATGACAATCGCCCATTTCAGAACGGTTTTAACCAAATTAACAACCGCAAACAGCAGGACAAGCGCAATTACAATAACTAGCCAATTTTCCCTTATAAACTGTGACCATACCTCTGGATCCATCAATCTCACAACACCCCTATCGCCTAGTTTCGTCCCAAGGATTCTCTCTTCCCATAGACATAACGCCAATATTAATTATTATACATGAATACCCATCATAATTCATGGTTCCACCCTCCGTAAAAGGTATACCTACGAGTGGAATTAAAAAAGCGGTATAAGCCTTCTCTGTCCCACGTAAAGTACAAGTAGTGCTTAAGAATTGGTTCTTCATTATTACGCCGTCCTGCATTCACTTGTGCTGTAGGTGGCTCTCGGAGGTGTTCCCCCTGTGAAAACTGCGCTGTGGCTATACTTATTTCTCTTTTTGGCGTTCTTCGATTTACATGCTCAGTATCCCGTCCTTACGCCCTTTGCCATCTCTCTTGGCGCGGGACCCACCTTTATTGGCTGGATGATGGGCATGTACTCGTTGACCCACCTTCCCGGCAATCTGCTTGCAGGCGTACTCGTCGATCGTAATGGCTCCCGCCGCTACATCGTCTTCAGCCTTGTCGCAGCGGGAGCTATCCTACTGCTGCAAGCTCATGTACAGCTTCCATGGCATCTGCTAATGCTAAGAGCAGCAAGTGGATTCGTGCTCGCTTTTCTCTCTCCAGCCTGTATGACGTTACTAGCTTCTTTATCATCGGATGCCACAGAGCAGGGTAAATATATGTCAGGACATGGTATCGTTCATACGTTAGCTTCCGTTGTATCGCCTGCTGCGGGAGCTTTTATCGTAGCAAAAGCCGGCTACTCTGGTACCTTCACCACACTTGGATGGCTCCTTATCGCAACAGGAATCATGGCTTTTTTTAGTGTACCTGCACCTTCGAGACATATCTTAAAGCCGCTAAGCTCAGCGCAATCCTCATTAAAAGTTCCAGATAAACCTTCTATTCCAGCGAAAGATGACGATCAGGTATCCAAACGGTATTACCTTTTACCTTTTTTCGTTTCCTGTTCACAAGGCGTTCTCTTTTTCGAGCTCCCACTATCTCAAACAGGGAGTAATAGTATCCTTTCCACAGGTATACTCCTGTCACTCCTCAGTTTAGGTGCTTTGGTAACGCTTAGCATGCTCTTTCTGAACCGTCTATCACCAGGAGGAAGAATAGCAGCGGCATTACTGGGAATGGCTATCTGCTTCTTTGGACTCGCCTCATTCCACAGTATCCCGACTGCTGCGATTCTTTTTGTGCTCGGTGCAGCCAAAGGAGTGCTATTTCCTGCAATGGCCTCACTCTTCATTAGTCTAGGTGGACCTGGGCGAATGGGTCGGACTTTCTCCATGCAATCGATAGCCATGTCACTTGGTGCATTCGCTGGTCCCGTGGCTGCCGGACAGCTAAGGTCCTTTGTTTCTCCTTACTTCATAGCCTTTCTAGTTCTAATGGTAGCATTGCTTCTTCTTCCACCTAAAAACACAGGGAAACTATCGAACCTTACTTCCAAATGGAAAGGGCGAGCCGCATGATTCTTGGCTTTTACGACATTTCCCGGGGAATGAAGACTTTCCTGCCGAAACAGTTGTTAAAAATGACGATCCTTCGGTAAACTATAATGAGCCTGATGCTTGGACCCATTCCCGGAGGTGATTGTCAGCTAATGTCCATAACGATTATTGTCGAAGGTAAGAACGACCGCAGCAGATTACGACGCGTGCTGGTACCGGAAGTAGAAATCCTATGTACCTTTGGTACATTAAATACACTAAAATTAGAATCCCTCCGGCAACAAGTAGGAGATGGAGAAGTATACCTTTATTTGGATAACGACAGCTCTGGCAAAAAAATACGCAGTGTGCTCCGGGATGCCTTCCCAGATGCCGATCATATTTATACTCGCCGCGGATATGCAGGTGTGGAAGGTACGCCTGATGAATACAACATCACTCAGCTCGAAAAAGCTGGATTGGAAGATTTTATCATATACCCTGAACCACTTCCATTTTAGCTGAAGCAAGTATAAGGATAATGTATAGCAGGAAACTTATACTATCGTATATAAAAAAAACGCCTTTTTCGTTATCCCCCAATAAAAAGGGATTCGAAAAAGGCGTTTTTAAGATTTGATGTTCTATTCCCGAGCCAATTCCTTCAGCTGGTCGGCAAGAAATTCAGGCGTTACATTCTCCGTATCTCCTGCGTCATACAATGCACGAAGTCGATTATCTCGGTCAACTAGCGCTATACGGTTGGCATGTACGAAATTTTCTTTGGAATTCCCTGCGATTAATACTTTAAAAGAATCCGTTGCTAACTTACGAACTTCTTCCTGATCCCCCCGCAAGAAATACCATCCATCATAATTCGCCTGAAAACGGTCTGCAAAAGTCTTAATAGCTTCCCGAGTATCATTCTTCGGATCAAAAGAGATAGAAACAAACTCCGTATCTTTACCAAAACTGCCATCCTCGACCAGAATCTTCTGTGTCTGAGATAACAAAAACGTAGTTATGGGACATACATCCGGACACTGTGTAAAAAAGAAGTATACCAGCCGTGCTTTACCTTGTGTATCAGCCAGAGTAACCTGGTCTCCATTCACATTTTCAAGAGAAAAGTCCTGTACTTCTCCGATTACTGGGAATTTTTCTTTTCCTAAATTTAAAGCGTTAATTGCCAGATAACCAGCCATAATCAAAGCAAGTATTAGCAGAAGCCAAGTCCATTTATAACGCTTAAAGGTCTGCACGGACACGTATACCCTCCCTCTTCTTAACCGTGAATCGTATTTAATACAAGTACGATCAAACTAACCGTCAGGTAGTTAATGGAGAAGAGGAAGTTCTTCTTCGCCCAAACTTCATCATCCTTTGCCTTAAAACCCATCAAGGTCAATATTAACCAAGCCAAGGACAACGCTGATGAAATGATTAGAAAAAATATGCCTGCGTAATCGTAGGCGTACATTAACACTGGAATAGGCAGCAAAAGGGCTACATAAGGAATCATCTGAAATTTCGTACGTCGTGTTCCTTTTACTACAGGTAGTAATGGAAATCCTGCCGCTCTATATTCTTCTTTACGTCTAATGCCCAACGCCCAGAAGTGAGGGGGTTGCCATAGAAACAACATGGCAAAGATCAGCCAAGCGCCTAGATCAACCGTTCCTGAAACCGCAACATAACCAATTACCGGGGGCATTGCTCCAGAAATCGCACCTACAGAGGTGCTCCATGTGGATGTCCGCTTCAACCAAAGCGTGTAGACTACTACGTAAACGAACATGCCAACAATTCCAAACAAACCAGCAAGCATACCTGAAAAAGCAAACAGTACGATCAAACCTGCAATACCAAGCCCAATGGCGTATAATAATACAGTGTTTGGTTTCAGTCGTCCTGTAGGAAGCCCCCGTTCACGGGTTCTTTCCATCTTCATGTCCAGATCCCGGTCGAAATAGTTATTAAAAACACAGGCCGAAGCCATAACCAGCATTGTACCGAGCAGAGTCAGAACTAATCTGCCGTAATGAACATCCCAACCCGAGGCCAACCAATATCCCGCAAACGCCGCAATAAGGTTAGATCGGATAATACCGGGTTTTGTTACAGCAATGAAATCACGCCAGCTAGCACCTTCCGGTGGAGATTTTGCAGACATGGCTGCAGAATCGGAAGAAGCTTGAAATGTTATATGATTGTCCACACCTAATGATCCTCCTTCTAAACGAAAATCTAACGTTCTAACCGAAGTATTCACTACTTCGCTGTTAACTTTATCATAACAAACCCGTGAAGACTTTGACAGTCATGGGGCAGTAAGTTCATGAATTTGACAATTACGTGACAATATTTATTTAATTTTTCTTTCAATCCCCCTAATAACCAGAGCTGTATTTGGGTAATTATTAATAGAGAACTTCCGAACAACAAAGGAGAACTGACCAATGGATACTGCTACACATTTAGTTATGGGCCTAGGCTTAGCCGGGCTTTCCTTCGTTGATCCCATCGTTGCTTCTGATCCGAAACTGGCCGGGGCTGTTATGCTGGCAACAGTGCTCGCCTCTCAGGCTCCTGATGCCGATACTGCGCTACGACTGAAGGATAATGCGTTGTATATTCGTAATCACCGAGGAATCACACATTCCCTACCCTTTCTAATTCTGTGGCCCGCCCTGATTTCCTTCGTGTTGGGGCCTTTATTTGGCTTTACTGATTTACAAGCCCTAAGCCACATCGCACTCTGGAGCTTCATTGGCGTAGGTGTTCACGTATTTTCTGATCTATTTAATACCTATGGCACTCAGGCTGCACGTCCATTCACAGAGAAATGGATTGCCTGGAACATCATCCACATTTTTGACCCGTTTATATTTGGTAGCCATATCGCAGCCATCCTTCTCTGGATCACCGGTATCGTTCCGCCGCAACCTTTATTTATTACGCTGTATGCCTGTACAATTCTTTATTATATTTGGAGAACCGTCGTTCACGCACGCCTTACGCGTAATATCAAACTCAAGGATTTACATCATAATGCCGGCGAACGTTATATTGTAATCCCTACAATTTCTCTAAAGCGCTGGAACGTAGTAAAAGTGAAAAAAGATGGTAGCTATGATGTTGGGCAGTTAGTCAATCATCGATTGGAATGGTTCAAACATGCTGTATGCTCGAATCATCCCGCTGTGGAAATATCCAAGTCGCACCCTGATATTCAGTCCTTTCTATACTTCACCTCTTATGCAGTAGCCGAAGTCGAAGAACTTCCTTCAGGATATATGGTGCGCTGGGGGGACGTACGTTATTTACATCGTAAACAATACCCATTTGTGGCTGTATTAGTGATGGACAATCAATATCGACCTTTAAATACTTATGTAGGTTGGCTTAGCAGCGAGAAGCTCGACAAACGATTTTCCATTGACCCTGGATCTTTACGATGAAACTGTAGACTTACGCAGAGATCTATTCTATAATCACAAAAAATCCCGGAGTATTATTATCATACTCCGGGATTCATTTTAGCAGACATAGAAAGGAAGGCTCTCTTAATGGGTAAAGGACTTTCACTTTGGTTCGCTTGTTCTTCTATTCTTATTCTTACTGCCGCTTCAATCGCGATCAGTTATAGCTTTTGGTTGGCACTTCTGCTCGGATTTCTCTGTGTCATGAATATCGGCTGGGGATTTATTCTTAAGGCCAAGATCAGACGCAAGCAGGAAAGCCTAAGCGCTGATTAGATTAACGGGCTGGCAGAAATCCCATCCGCTCTTTAACTCCATTCAGCGTCTCTGTGGCAACAATGCGCGCACGACCAGCACCTTCTGCAAGAATATCTGTGATCGCACCCGAGCTACGAATTTCATTATATCGTTGTTGTATAGGCTCAAGCGTAGCTACAACCACTTCAGCAAGATCCTTCTTAAAGCCGCCATACATTTGCCCTTCATAACGATCAGCGATTTGCCCCAGTGTCATTCCAGAACATTCGGAATAAATACTCATCAAATTACTGATCTCTGGTTTATTAGCCGGATCAAAAATCACTTCACGTCCTGAATCAGTCGTTGCACGGCTGATTTTTTTACGGATTATGTCCGGTGAATCTAACAGAGCAATGTAGCTGCCTGCGTTAGGACTGCTCTTGCTCATTTTTTTGGTGCCATCATCCAGAGACATTATACGTGCACCCACCTCTGGAATGTACGGCTCCGGAATGGTAAAGAATTCGCCAAAACGATTATTAAAGCGGCCAGCTAAATCACGAGTCAGTTCCAAATGTTGTTTCTGATCTTCTCCAACTGGTACAAGATCCGCATTATAAACAAGAATATCTGCTGCCATCAAGGAAGGATAGACGAATAAACCAGCGCCAACAGAATCTTTACCTGATGATTTATCTTTAAACTGGGTCATACGCTCCAGCTCGCCCATTGCTGTAAGTGTCGTCATGATCCAGCCCAGTTCAGCGTGTTGTGGCACATGAGACTGCATATAGACATTAGAACGTGCAGGATCAATTCCTGCTGCAATAAAGAGGGCCGCTACGGACTCTGACTGTTCACGCAGTGCCGCAGGATCTTGTGCTACAGTGATTGCATGCATATCGACTACCATAAAGAAACATTGATGATCCTCTTGCAGCTTCACAAAATTTTTCAGTGCTCCAATGTAGTTTCCCAGTGTAAGTGAACCGCTCGGCTGAATACCTGACATTACTTTTTTCATAATATAGACCTCCGTTTGATTTCGTTTCTAAGTTTCCGAGAACGCAAAAAAAGCCTCATCCGCAAGGGACGTGAGACCGTGGTGCCACCCTTATTCGCTGCTTAATCTTGTTTGGACAAGAAAAAAACAGCCTTAGTCTTCCGTTAACGGGGAAGATCCGGCCGGTCTACTAGGGCATCTAGCTCCCGTTCAAACTCGGCGCTCAGGGGTCCATTCATCAGGTTTGTCCTACCGGTTCGCATCAACCACCGGCTTTCTGAAGGTGCAATGCCTGCCTACTTGTCCCCGTCATCACATTATCATCATGAATTAATGCCTTCATCATAGAACCATAAAGAGAAGTTGTCAAATCACTTAACCACTACCGTATAAATCTGTTATGATAAGGTTATCCATGTTCTATTCGATTACAGTTACGATAAAGGAGCATATCTCATGAAACAGGTGACCAAAGGGCAGTGGGGCGGTTATGATACTTATATTTTGCACAGCCGTGAACTGGAAGTCACGCTTTTGCCGCGACTAGGAAATAACGTGATTTCATTGTTTGATGTAAAGAAACAACGGGAAATTCTACGGCGCCCTGATGAAAGCGATCAAGCTTTCTTTATGCAAAAACCTTACCATTTTGGCATGCCGCTATTAATTCCACCCGGAAGAATTCGTAAGGGCCAATTTCAGTTCGAGGGTACAAGTTATCAATTTGACCAGAACACCGCTAATGACAATCATATTCATGGTCTACACCGAACTCAGGCCTGGTGTGTCAGCGATATTGAAGAAGATGAGGATGGTTGCGCGGTCACTACTGAATTTCTAACAGAAGATGATCCCCACTGGATGGAGCAATTCCCTATCCCGCTTAAATTCGAAATGACGTTTAGGCTTCAGGAAGCCCGATTTACCCAAACTTTAAAGGTTACAAATCTTGGAGATCACCGAATTCCTTTTGGAATCGGTTATCACACCTGGTTTATGATTGATGGAGAACCTGAGCGCTGGAATCTTAAGCTCCCGGTAAATAGTATTTATGAACTGAATGATGAATTGCTCCCTAGCGGCAATCTAATTCCACTTGGTGATCTGGAAGCCTTGAACACCGGAATGAACATGCAGGGAACTAATTTTGATACTGCTCTACGTATTGGAGAAAAACAACCTGTAGAAGCCTTATTATTACGCGATGATGGTTATGGCCTTCGTTATACTGCTGACGAGAATCTATTCCGTCACTGGGTGCTATATACCAAAGGACCCGCCGAACAATTTCTGTGCATTGAGCCCTATACTTGGCTCGCGAATGCACCGAATGTATCCGAGGATGCTTCCTTCACAGGTCTTTTAACGATAGAACCTGGTCAGAGTCAGAATCTATCCACCGTGCTGGAAATGATCTATCCTGAGATTTAAAGCACATATACACTATATCGGTCTTGCCTTGCGATTACGTAAGGGAAGACCGATTTTTTTGTATAATCCCTAGCAATAAAGGATTCCTATCCTCACTTTTATTTCACTAATAATTACCATCCTTAAAACCTTTCGAAGTGATGCATGAATTAACCTCTTAGCGCTCATACTATCTTCACAACGGGCGAAGGAGGTGACACACATGGGTCAAGCAGGTCAAGGTCGTAGCAGCCGTTCCAATAACCTGGTCGTTCCTCAAGCAACTGCAGCATTGCAACAGTTGAAATATGAAGCAGCACAGGAGCTTGGAGTAACGATCCCAGCTGACGGTTATTACGGGAACTACACTTCTCGCGAAACTGGTTCTCTGGGCGGTTACATCACTAAACGTCTAGTACAACTGGCAGAACAACAACTGTCTGGTCGTCAGTAACAACGTTATCTTAAGTGTTTTATCCGGCTAGGTATAAAGCCTAAAGCCGAGTAGCTTTTGAGCCCTCTCACACTTCTTTCTGAAGCTGTGGGAGGGTTTTTGATTTTCACAATATATTGAAATTTTATGTAAACAACGCTTAACCGAAAAATTGTTCAGAGCTTTCAGCATAGGCATTACGAGGCGATCGAATCATTAGATTTGCCATATTATAATTGGACTCCAATGTAGCATCTACAATCACCATTCCCTGTCTAATGGCGAATTCATAAGAAATCTCGCCATGCGTCCAACGCCGCTTGTATTTCAGGCTTTCCAGCGCCATTAGTCGAAAAGAAGACTGCTGTCCATCTGTCATCCCTTCTTTTGCATCAGTGAATCCCCCACTTCGCCCAGAAAGAGGATTATGTCGTATCCCGAATTTTCCAATCATGTTATTTCGTATTTGCACAAAAACCGTACCAGAAGTTAATCCCGATAATTCTTCCTGTAGCTCCTTAAACACCATGTCCATCTGTCTCGCTAATGATAGTTGTTCCGTCTTAAGCATTACTTTTCCTCCTAAAAGTTTTGTGAGCATAGCTTCATTCGAATTCACTTCGTACAAAACTTGCTTCGAAAGCATTTACTTCGTTTTGTGAGCATAGCTTCATTCAAATTCACTTCGCAGAACTGACTTCGTAAGCGCTTGCTTAGTTTTGTGAGCTTAGCCAAGTGGTATTCTAGCGCGCCTTATATAAGTCTTAAGACTCATTATAGGTTACTGACAAATGGCAAACAACATTATTCGGCAAAATTGGGTTATTATCCCTATGTATGCGCAAAATCCATAGATTAATCGCATATTTCTTTTTATAAATCGTGATTTTTCGACATTTTATCATTAAAAAAAGCCCCTGTTTCAGGGGCTTTTGCGTGTTCACGCTGAAAAATTATTGTTTTTTCTACCGTTAAATTTGTCTTAGTTTAGACTTTTTCAAACTAATTGCTCCGTCATCTCCAAGAACTCATTAATGTCAGCTACAATCAGATCTGTAGCACCTTGCCAGAAGTCCGGCTTCGTAAGATCCACACCCAGATGCTTAAGTACCAAATCCTCTAAAGTCATCACACCAGTATCTTGCAACAAGCTATCGTATTTGTCTGCAAAGGACGCTCCTTCTTGCAGAGCCAGTCGATACAAGCCTGTGCTGAACATGTAGCCAACGGTGTAAGGGAAGTTATAGAACGGAACATCGGTGATATAAAAATGCAGTTTAGAAGCCCAGAAATGGGGATGGTATTCCGAAAGCACCCCACAGAAGGCTTCCTTCTGTGCTTCCACCATCAATTCAGACAGCTCCTCAGCATTTACAAGGCCTTCCTTACGTTTTTCATAAAAACGAGTCTCGAATAAGAATCGGGCGTGAATGTTCATAAAGAAGGCTACGCTATTTTGAATTTTCGTTTCAAGCAGCGCCAGTTTCTCTTCAGCGTTGCTAGCGGCTTTAACCTGAGCGTCAGACACAATGACCTCTGCGAAGGTTGAAGCAGTCTCTGCAACATTCATAGCGTAGTTCTGATTAAATACAGGTTGATCATCCAGTAAATAAGAATGATAAGCATGTCCCAGCTCATGCGCCAAGGTTGAAACATTGGAAGTTGTACCGCTATAAGTCATGAAAATCCGCGATTCCTTACTCTCAGGGAAGGAAGTACAGAATCCTCCAGGACGTTTCCCCGGACGATCCTCCACCTCAATCCAGTTATGATCAAAAGCACGCTCTGCAAACTCCGCCATCTTCGGACTAAATTTGCGGAACTGGGTAACGATATCTTTAGCAGCCTGATCATATGGGATTTTACCTGAAGATTTACCCACTGGCGCTTCGACATCTACCCAGGAAAGAGCATCCAGTCCAAGCAGCTTGGCTTTACGTTGAAGATAGGTCACGAGTGCAGGCTTGCTATTCGTAATCACGTCCCACATCGCATTCAAAGTATCTTGTGACATGCGATTGATGCTCAGCGGATCTTTCAGAATATCTTCCCAACCTCTTCCTTTATAGAGCTTCAGACGGAAGCCGGCTAAGTGATTCAAGGTATCCGCACAGTTATCTGCTGCTTCGGTCCATGCTTCTTCCCATTTATGGAACATGGATTGACGTACTTTCGGATCTGGATCATCCAGCTTGTTAAAAGCTTGACCTGCGGAGAGCAGCTTTGTTCCTTCTTCATCCTCAAATGGGATCTTAATCGAGCTTACAATCGTATCATAGTGCCCGCTCCATCCATGATATCCGTCAACGGCTAGTTCAAGCGCTAAGCTTTCTAACTCTGGACTCATCTTCTCACGGGCCAAGTCACGGCTCTCGCTCAGCACGAACGTTAATGGAGCAATCTCAGAACGTGACATCCACTCTGCCCATACCTTGTCCGTAGTCTGACGAAGCACGTTACTGAATTGTGAGTTAATGCCTTCGAATCCGGCACGCATACTTGTCACTCGAGCCGCCAGTCTTACCGCACCTTTGTCCATTTGATTCTGAGCGCCCAGACAGTCTGCGAAGGAAGAGACCTCCACAAGTCTTCCTGAACAGCTCTGAAGCAGTTCTATAACCTTGTCCAGCGCCTTTGTAGACTCAACATCCGTTGGAGCTACGGCATTCTTCACCAGACCCTGTAAGGCTGCAATATCTTGTTCAAGATTCTTTAAAAAGCTTTCTAACTCAGTAGAGGACGATCCTCCAGCAAATATGGAATCAAGTTCCCAAGTCAGTGATAATGGTTGTTTCATGTCTTCTCACCATTCCTTTGCTCTCATTTGGTTTTCTTTGTAATTGACTTAACACCATGGTAAAGTGAATAACGATACCGGAACATTCATAGCCGATAAACTTTAGGAGGGCATCCATATGAAGCCACTACAAATTTCACCGGAAACAGCCATAACGTTATCCAAGCAACTAGGCGTTCCACTGGAACACTTGATGCATATGCCCCAACATATTTTACTGCAAAAAATAGCTGAGCTATCCAAAAAGCAGAATTCACCGCAAGCTGAGGATGGAAATGAAGAGTCTCCTTCTGGAAAGGATTCACAATGATTCCTTTTAGTCATACCTGGCCTTATGACATTATTTTAGGCGATATGTATGTGCAGTATTGCCCTTTCTGCAACTCGGAGAATGTTCTTCTCCCTATGAAGCCAAAAGAATTGCAAATCGTTCGTGACGGCAAGAAAAAACTACTTGTCTTCCCATGTTGCAGCGCCAGCCCTACAGTTGTAGATAACGACGGAGATTACCTCCTATTCGATCGGGCAGTTCGATAAAGAGAAGTTCATCTAAATCCCAATCTTACCATTTTTATAAAGCGCAGACGAGAGCATTACTCTCTTCTGCGCTTTTTGTTGTTTGTAAAGCTTTAAGAACCTGAAGGCAATCCATCGGCATCCATATCTACAGCTTCGCCGCGCATTTGCTCTCTTAGCACAACCCACTGCTCCCTGGCAGCTCGAATCATCGCAGCATCCATAATCTTCTGATCATTAATCAGGCGGGAGAACCACATTACAGCCACAGAGAACTCTCCGATGCGCCGGTTAAGTTCGCCGATAAGATACATGAGCCGGGCATCATTGCCAGCTATTCCGTCTTTTTCGTATACCTTCACATATTCAGCTAATGAATAGCGCAAAAAGCGTTGTTCCTGTTCCGTATTCCCTTGATACCGGTACAACCAGGCAATGTGATGAAGCAGACTTGCAATAATTCGATCCTTATCGTTAATACTTTGAGCACATAAAAGCGCCAGTTTATAGGTCTCGAGTGCAGTTTCCCAGCTTCGTTTATCCCCAAAGTCACGGCTCTTCCATCGTTTTCCTACCTGTTCATTAAATGCTTTTCGCTGCAGATCCGTCAGCTTGTCCGCTGAATTTTCTGTAGAGGCAAACCCACAACTTGGGCAGACACGTACAACATAATAATCCGGATTCTCGTTTTTGTAATATGCACAAAAATCAGCATCGCGGCGAATAGCCTTTTTTAGACTAGGGCGTACGCGAGAGGTTGAAAATTCATGTTCACAATTGCAACATTTGACCTTAATAGAATATAGGGGTATTAAGTCTGGCAAGTACTCTCATTCCTTTCAGGATCAACCTGTCCCTTATTATTCCTGGGGCATGTTAACAAAATGATGTGCGGGGCCTGCAAGGCGGCTAAGCACGAAGGAACGTAGCGGCTCTTCTACGCCGGTCTCCACAAGCGCCTCTTTCATACACTGCAACCATTCTTCAGCACGTTCTGGAGTAATGGGAATATGCATATGCCTTGCTCTCATCATGGGATGTCCATGCAGTTCTGAATACAATGGGCCACCGCCAAAAAACTGTGTCAGGAATTGATACTGCTTCTCCAGAACAGGAGAAATGTCTTCAGGAAATAACGGACCCAGCTGCGGATGAAGCTGCACTTTGGCATAGAACACTTCCACCAATCGATGTAGCGCTTCAGCTCCTCCTAAGTTCTCATATATACTCTCATTTGGATTCATTGAGGTAACCAGCTCTCTTCCATATTAATGAAACGTTTCTTATTTTATTATACCAAAAAAAAGCACGGCTCGGATATCCGTCGAAAGTGCCCCTAAACGGCAGAAAAAAGACGCTAAACTATAGTTTAGCGCCTGGAGGTTATTGTCAGTAGGTCCGAAATTCTTCATCACCTGCAGGGACGAGAGAGACCCGGATCACATATACAAAAGCACAAACGAGAACTCCGGCTACAACGCTCATCGCCATCACTCCATCCCATTTATTCTTGTAACAGAGGGTGCATTTCTTATTTACATAATATCATATTTCGAGCGAAAAAGCACCGATTTATGTAACCGCTTCCTTTATTTTTTTTGTGCTGTTTGTCCTTCTTTTCGCATACATCTAACCATAGATCAGGAGGCGTTAATTATGACTTTTAAAAAGATTGGCGGCCCACTGCTGGGATTAATATTGGCGGGCTGTATGCTGCTGATGTTGCTTCATCCGGAGGCATCCCTTGGCGCAGCCTTACGAGGCCTGGCCATCTGGTGGGATGTGTTATTCCCCTCCCTATTTCCATTCTTCGTCATATCCGAAATCATGCTAGGCCTAGGGATCGTTCATCTCTTCGGTGCACTGCTAGATCCATTGATGCGCCCTCTTTTTGGTATACCGGGAAGCGGCGGGTTTGTCGCTGCGATGGGATATGTATCAGGATATCCTGTTGGCGCTAAATTAACCGCTAAGCTGCGGGAACAGAATCTGATTAGCAGAGTAGAGGGAGAACGATTAGTCGCTTTCACAACCTCCTCTGATCCAATCTTTCTGTTAGGCGCAGTGTCTGTAGGCTTTTTTCGAGACGCATCGTTGGGGCTCATCCTAGCCCTTGCTCACTATGGGAGCGGTTTGATTGTTGGCTTGCTAATGTCGTTCCATGGACGCAAAGAACAGAGATCCCCCTCCCAAGACCCATCCATAACTAGTTCTACTGCCCCCTCTGTTCCAGCCAAAAAAGGTTTTGGAAGAATCCATGCAGCACTTCTTGCCATGGAGGAGGCTCGGCGTAAAGATGGACGGAGCTTTGGGGAGCTCTTAAAGGGAGCAATCCAGTCCTCGCTAAAGCTTATTATTGTCGTAGGCGGTTTAGTTGTATTCTTCAATGTGCTAATGGAACTGCTGGCCCGTGCCGGTATCCTATCCTCCCTCTTTAACATGACAGGACATCTTGTGTCCCTTGTAGGTGGTCCTCCAGAACTAGCTCAGGCTCTCATTAGCGGATTCTTTGAGGTGACGATCGGTGCCCGTTCAGCAGGTGAAGCCGCAGCTTCCATCCCGCTTCAGTTTAAGGTAGCTGCTGCTGCCTTCATCCTCTCCTGGGGCGGATTATCTGTACATGCCCAGGTGGCAAGTATTCTGAACGGTACGGGACTTCGGTATCTGCCATTTTTGACTGCACGGCTAATTCACGCCATACTCGCATCAGGATTGGTCTTGCTGCTCTGGAAGCCTGTGATGAACACAGGACTGTCTACCGCATGGATATCATTACCAGCCTCTACGGCCTTTACTCCTTCTGCCTCAGGGATCACGGCAAGCCTCGCCCTGGTGAGCCTATTATTAACAGCTGCAATTCTAGTCTCACTGCTTATCCCTGTATTCATTACAATGATTCGATGGATACGGCGAAGTTGATTAACATATTGTGTTCCGGGTCAAGATTGATTATGATCGGTGTATGACTGAATTATACAAAAGGAGCCTGTACATCTTGAGATATTATGTTCTGGACCGCGGTGATGAACTATCAATCAAACTTGCCGAGCAGTTCCACAAGCTGGCGGCGGAGCGGGACCTGCAACTGGATGCCGAGTCTCCCGAAATCGTCATCTCTATTGGCGGAGACGGCACAATGCTGCACGCTTTTCATACCTTTATCGATCAAATTCCCAATCTAGCCTTCGTAGGTGTGCACACAGGACACTTAGGCTTCTATGCGGACTGGCAAGCCGAAGAGCTTCCCACGTTAATCGACTACATGTGCGGAACCGAAGATTCTGAGCCTCAGAAACCTCGTATCGTGAAATATCCGTTACTTGAGCTGGAAATTCACAAGAAATCCGGTTCTTCGTCCCACATTGCCCTAAATGAATTCACCCTTAAAGGGGTAGATGGAACTATAATGATTCAAGTTGACATCAATGATGTTACCTTCGAAATGTTCCGGGGTGATGGACTTTGTATTTCTACTCCTTCTGGTAGCACGGCCTATAACAAAAGCCTTGGGGGAGCCATGGTTCACCCATCTATAGAAGCGCTGCAGATTGCCGAAATCGCCTCCATTAACAACCGTGTATTTCGAACAATGGGGTCGCCATTACTACTGCCGAAGCATCACCATTGCGATATTCTTTCATGTAAGGATCAGCGCTTACTACTCACGATAGATCATAATAATATCCCGGTAGATGATCTGATTTCAGTACGCTGCCAAGTATCGGACAAGAAGGTCAGTTTCGCCCGGTACCGTCCTTTTCCGTTCTGGAACCGTGTACGTGAAGCTTTTTTGGTTTAAGATTAACCTTCGATCCAACGATTTTCAGTGGCTGGAGATATCCATTTCTCCGGCTTTTTTGTGTGACAAAACTAACACCAACTGATAGACTGAGAGAGAAGCCAAATGGTATAATGAGGCTATTTTACAAAGAGTTACATAAAAGGAGAGAGTACTGTTGAAAAAATTTTTATCCCTCATTAGCATAAGTCTACTGGCCCTTATACTTGCAGTCCCGGCTTTTGCAGCTTCGAAACCCATTGATGTTTATATTAACGGAAGTAAGGTTTCCTTCACCGCTGGATCCCCATACTTAGCGAACAATTCTGTACTTGTACCTTTCCGGGTTGTCTTTGAGAAGCTTGGACTTCAAGTGCTCTGGGATGCTAAGACTGGAACAGTAACAGGTAAAGGCTCAAATCTTGCGATTATCCTCAAAATTGGCAGTAACCGTGCTACTGTTAATGGAACCGTTAAAAAACTAACCACTGCACCAGTTTCCTCTGCTGGCACTACATACATCCCTTTGCGTTTTATTGCTGAGGCAACCGGGGGTACGGCCGTCTGGAATTCCACCAATAGAAGTGTACAGATTACTACTCCTGTCTCCAAAGATAAGGACGAAGCAGCCATTACAGCATTAGTTCGTTTGGCTAATAAATATTTCAATGAAGAAAATGCGACTAGCTTCTATTCCCTTATGGAGGAATCCTCTGACGCAGCATCAGTGGCCGAGCTCAAGGAATCTTTTAAAGCTTTCGACATAAAGAATACGATTGATAGCTTGGAAATCCTCGACATAAAGGCTGACGAAGCCACTGTGTATACACTTGAAAGTTCTCGCAGAATAGGTGGGGCTTATACTCCTGATACAGAGAATGAATACGTATATACCCTGGTCCGCAAGAACGGAAGCTGGAAGATCTCATCCGTGGAATCCCAAAGTTCGACCATTCTCCTTACGCATGAACAAGGTATAAAACCAGCAGCCAACATCCCTCAAAACGATGCGGATGCCATCAAAGGTACTGTTAAGAAGTATTATCAAGCAATGAACGAACAGAATCCTACAGCAGTTCTTTCCACGATGACTTCCTATGGAGAAGAATATGATTCCTCTCTTAAGGCAGATTTGGACGATTTCTTTGCTTCGTATGATATTACCTATACTCCAGGCATTTCAAATATTTATTATTACAGTGCCAAAGAAGCTGCTATATATGTAGAAAGCAAAGACAAGGAAGCTAGTGAAGAAGAGACTTATGAGCAAGGCCTTATCTATATTCTATCCAAGTCGGATGCCGGTATATGGACCATCGATGACACATATAACGTCTACAATAAACTTGTGAAATCCTAATAAAAAGGGTGTTTGATTCCATGAAATCAAAAAAAATAATAAGTGCACTGTTAACCAGCTGTCTAGCTTTATCTATTACATTTGCTCCACTGGCTTCCGCCGCAGATGCCGCTAAAGCTTCCACAGACAACAGTGATCTTATTAATGAAGTAATGAAGCTATTGGAGAACTATAACCTTTCAGATGTAGATAAAGATATTTTGATTCGCGGAGCAATTGACGGCATGGTGAACACATTGGATGATCCATACAGCCAATACTTCAATTCCGAGGAAGCGGCGCAATTTGAACATGCGGTTGATCTCGAATACGTTGGAATCGGTGTTAAACTTCAATATACGCCGATAGAGCTCTACATCGAAGAAATCTCTCCAGGTTCTCCTGCTGAAAAGGCAGGCTTGAAACGCGGCGATACGATTCTCAAAATCAACGGAATACCTGTTGACGAAACGGATGATTCGGAACTGAGTGGAGCCGCGGGCACTAAGGTCACCCTGCTGATCCTCAGAAATGGGGTCACAAAATCTTATATTGTCACCCGAAATGAATTGAACTCGACTTCCGTTTTTGGAACCCTCATTGGTCCGAAGATTGCCTATATTTCACTAAGTGGTTTCACACAGAATTCTGATGAAGAATTCGCCGCTATGCTGAAGAAGATGCGTGCAGCGGGCATGAAATCCATGGTGCTTGATTTACGTGATAACTTGGGTGGCTACATGGATTCGGCATACAACATTGCCTCTAGTTTTATGGATAAAGGCATCATGATGTATACCTCTGATCAAAGTGGCGCGTTAACTCCTGTTACGATTACTAGTGGCAGCAAAATTGGTGTGCCCGTCGTAATTATAACCAACGAATACACTGCAAGTGCGTCGGAAGCTCTTACGGGGGCCCTGCGCGACAACAAGCTGGCTACTGTTGTAGGCACTCGTTCTTACGGCAAAGCGCGTATTCAAAGCCTACTTCCAGTGTCTAATGGCGACATGCTGAAATTGACCACGCAGAAATATCTAACACCTAAAAAAGAAGACTTTAATCACATCGGTCTCGCACCGGATATTGAGGTAAAGGGAAAAACTGCACAGCTGATTACCGCCCTGCAGATTGCTGGAATGAAGACTTTAGAAGTCACCGGAGATCATCATATCTTAAATATCAATGGCGTTCCTTTTGCTGGTAATGTTGGTCTTGTGAAACAGGGTGATAAAACTTATGCTTCATCGCTTGTGCTGGCTGCACTTGTCGAGGGCGAAATCACCTGGGATGCCAAGAACAAGAAGGTCATCGTAAAGAGCGGAACAGGCGCGTCCACCGGCTTTACGCTTTCCTCCAAAGAGGCGCTATCTCAGAATGGTGAGACCTACATTGAATTAAATGCCTTTAAGAAGAAGTTTCCGGCACTCGTATGGAGTTACAATGCTACACAGAAGCAATTGAAATTATCTATAAAATAATCCATAAGAAAAGGCAACAATTCTCCGGAGATGGAGGTTTGCTGCCTTTTTTGTACCTGTCTATTCAAAAGAAAAAAGCTGTCTCATTCGTAGAAGGACTCTACTTATGGTCAGCTTTAATCATTAAGATTGTGGATTTTCTATGTTTTGTGTGTTTTGTGTGTTTTGTGTGTTTTGTGTGTTTTCTGTGTTCTGTGTGTTCTGATTATTTTGAGGCTTTTGTGTATGTTGGGGCTTTTGGGATTGACCTTGGGGTGGTCTGCTTTGAAATTCCTTTTTGGATTTCTTCCCTTGCGAATCTTTCCCCCGGTGATTTCGGCTTTGATGTTCTCTCAAAGGTCGTTCCTTAGCAGAAGTCATTTCTTTAAATGCAGCAGATGAATTCGAGCCTTGCTTAGATGATGGTTCTTTAGAGGAAAGCTCCTTATCTATAGCCGCTCCATCATTATCTTCAGCTTCTAGCTCCGAATCTTCTTCCTCACTCGGCTCTGGTATTTCTTTGATCAGAATATCCTTGAACAAACCTTCTTGTGGTACCTCTTTTAACTTATGCAACACAAAATATGCGCAGCCAAAATTGCAATATTCATTAATATAATCGACCATACCAGAAATCGCTGTATCCCGATTCACCTTTGGGTGGTTGTCCCGATAAAAGCCTTTCAAACGCAGCTGACTGTAACCCCAGTCACCAATAATGTAGTCGTATCTTTCCAGCACTTCGCTATATCTTCCGCGAAACGCCTCCGGATTCCAACCATCCTTATGATCTAACATTAGTTCGTAGCCTTTTCCGCCTATAACGATCAAACCTTTTGTCGCCTGCCTTTCTGTGGGGAGGGTGCGTTGATTATACCGTCATTTCCGAGAAATATTGGGCTTTCGGTCGCTGTTGTTGATTAATTTCTATTATTTGAACCGCATCAGCGGTTGAAATCAATCAACAGTGTATGCTTACGATGCTAGCTTTCCTTCGGAAAGCTTTCAGGCGAAC